>PXBM01000192.1 GCA_003566935.1 Syntrophomonadaceae bacterium
AAACATCGATTATATCGCCTCGTGCACTAAACTGCCCCCTTGTTTCAGCCAGGCTGACTCTTTCGTAGCCTCTGCCTGCGAGCAGTCCTAGCAGCTCCTCCCGGTCACATTTCATAGCTACTTTTATATTAATAACCAGCTCCTGCCAGAAGGCAGGAGGAAGTGATTTGTTAAGCAGGGCGGCCGCAGGGGCAACATAAATACCCTCAGCCCCGGTATTAAGCCATTCCAGGAAACCAAGCCTGGACTGCTGCTGTTCATCGCTGCGTGTTAACACATCTGTGCTGACATACAGCTCTCTCGGCATCAATAGGTTAACCTGCCCGGGATAAAAAGTCTTTAAATCATAATATACTTTTTCCGCCCGCCCCAGGTCACTGGTTATAACCAGCGAGGGCATAGTACTCTTTCGGGTCAGCGCAGCTGTAAGAAAAGACCAGGCACTTCCGTCAAGACCGCTGATTAAAGCTTTCGTAATATCATTGCCTGCCAGCTGTGCTGCCAGTGTTATAAACTGATCATCAACATCCCACTTTTCAAGTAAGGCTTTTAACAAATGTCACACTTCCCGGTAATAAATTGTTATGTACAGCAAAATAGGAGGGAATTTTTAAATACCCCTCTTGCGTGGTCTAAATTATAACTTTCAGTTTGGGTGGCGTCAACTTACAGGCGACTCAGCGAAGACGGTCATTTACCCGGAAATGTTAAGAAAGTTACCTATTTACGTCACTTCCGTTACCCGGCTATAGTTGTCTCAGAAAACCTGTGTATTGAATAATTGCATTTGCCCAGCCTGTTTAAGAAAACTACGCTCGCTAATCGTTTAGGCTGGAACTACATTTTATGCTCGCTTCAGTTTTCTTAAACAGGCTGGGCAAATGCGATAATTTTTTTTATGGTCCTCTTGCAAAGTTGGCACGCCGTTTGCGTTAGAGTATTACAGAAGAATAAAAGAAGGGAGGTTCAAATCATGAGTGAAAAGTGCGCATTCTGGAATGAGTACGATTCAATTGCCGGTCACATTTGCTACTGTGAACTGGCAGCCTTCAACAGGCCGGTAAACCCGCAGTTCCTGGGAGCAATCGGCTGCACACCGGAAAAAAGGAAAGAGTGCATGCAGAGTATGGAGTATGCAACGGGCGCAGGAGTTGTTCCTGAAGAACTAGCCGAGCTGCAGCCGGCACCAATAACAACTACAGCACCGGTCGTATCCTGTGATCCACCACCGGAAATTGCAAAGTCCGTCTCAGGAGCAGCAGAGAAAAAAATATCCCTGGCTGCCCCGGCCCTGGTCATGCTGGCCATCCTGGCAGGAGCATATATCGGCCTTGGCGGTGTGATGTTTACCATCATCACCAATGACCTGGCTTTATATATCGGGGACGGGCTGAGCAGGCTGGTTGGAGGCGTAACTTTCTCCATCGGGCTAATCCTGGTCATTCTGGGAGGAGCAGAGCTATTTACAGGAAATAACCTCCTGGTTGCAGGATACCTTGACAAGAGGGTTACAGCTAAGCAGGTTCTCAGTAACTGGTTCTGGGTTTACCTCTTCAATTTTGTAGGTGCCCTGGTAGTCGTAGTGCTGTTCTACTACTCGGGAATCTGGAACGCTAATGACGGAGGGATTGCCACCAGGATTATCAATATTGCTTACGCTAAAACTACTTTACCCTGGGGTGAAGCCCTATTCCGCGGGATTCTCTGCAACTGGCTGGTCTGCCTGGCAGTTTGGATTGCCATGGCCGGTAAGGATGCTATCAGTAAAATACTGGCCATAATAATTCCCATTACCGCTTTTGTTGCAGCCGGCTTTGAGCACTCTATCGCCAATATGTTTTTCATACCGATGGGAATGCTGGTTAAACATACAGCCCTTGCACAAAGTCTGATATCACCTGCAATTCTGGAGAGCATTACCTGGCAAACATTTATTATGGGCAACCTGGTCCCGGTAACCATCGGCAACATTATAGGTGGAGTGTTCTTCGTAGCTGTCGCTTACTGGACCTGCTACCTGCGCCCGTCAATGCCCGGAACAGTTATTCTTAATGGTAGAGTTTAGAAAGTGCATCTTAATTAGAATATTAAAGAAGGAGTGAGATAGATGAAAAAGATGATTGAATGCCTTAACTGGAAGGAATACAACGGTCTTAATGGATGGGTGATGTTTTGCAGTGCTGGAGCATACGGCAAAAAGTTATCTGCAGCAGAAGCTAAAAGCTGCGGTTGCACAGAAGCACAGAGAGCAAAATGTAAAAAAGTTATGGAAAGCCATGTCGGTTTCGGGTTAATTCCGGAAATAGTACAAGAAGTTGCTGTAGAAAGAAAACATCGGGATCGCTTGCCGGCGCTGCTGTCATGAAGAGTCACTGCCAGAAGGGGAACACTTTTAATGTTTAATAATTCAGGTGGCTCAAAGATATTTAGAGGCACCTGAATTATTTTCAGACAGTAAAGGAATTATATCCAATAGGATAGAATGGTATTAAAGAAGAAAGGTCACAACAAAAGGCGGTTTCAAATATGTATATAAGCAAATTTGTGACGCCCGAAATAATTTTTGGCCCGGGCTCCCTGAATCAAGCCGGTGAATGCTGCGTCAGGCTTGGATCTACCAGGGTTTTTCTGGCTGCCGATCCTGGAGTGGTTAAGTATCGCTGGGCCGATAAAGCATCATCGTTCATCAAAGAAGCCGGCCTGGAATACCAGGTCTGGACAGATTTTTCAGCCAACCCCCGCGATTATGAAGTGGAGGAAGGTGCACAGCTTTACGTAAAAACAGGCTGCGATGCTGTATTAGCTATCGGTGGAGGAAGTGCAGTAGATGCTGCAAAAGCCGTAGCTACCCTGGCGACCAACGAAGGCAAGATTCATGATTATGAAGGAATCGACATGATTAACGCCCCCCTTCCCCCATTAATTGTTATCCCTTCCACCGCCGGTTCCGGAGCAGAAGTTTCCCAGTTCGCAATCATATCTGACAGCAATAGAAAAATTAAAATGACTATCATCTCCAAGTCGCTTGTTCCGGATATTGCCATTACCGATCCCCTGATCCTTTCCACTGTTAGCAGTAAAATAACCGCTCATACCGGGATGGAAGCCCTGAGCCATGCCATCGAAGCCTACCTTTCCCTGGCCGCTACAGATATGACTGATATTCATGCCCTGCATGCCATAAAGTTAATAGCTCGCCACTTGAGATCATCAGTGGCCAGCCGAGTTGATGAAGCTGCTAAAATAGCAATGGGCAAAGCCAGCCTTCATGCCGGCATAGCTTTCTCCAATGCCGTGCTTGGACTTACCCATGCTATGACCCACCAGGTCGGGGGACTGCTGGATTTGCCGATCGGCACAATCAGCGCCGTCCTGCTGCCCCATGTAATGCGCTACAACCTGATGGCCTGTGTCGACAAATACGTGGACATTGCAGAAGCTATGGGTGCCAGTACAGTCAATCTTTCTTCCCGGAAAGCTGCCGAAAAAGCTATTGACATGGTCCGGGAACTAAGCGCTGACCTGGGGATTCCATCAGGCCTGGCCGAAATGGGGCTGCCGGAAGATTCCATTCCCAAGTTAAGTAAAAATGCCACAAAAGATGCCTGTTATATCACTAACCCCAGAGATGCGGAAGTGGAAGATATCATTAACATCTTCCAGGCTGCCCTGAATCCGACAGGTGGTGCTTATTTATGCCCATAGAGAATAAAAAACAGCTGATTGAAAAATTAACCGGTGTTCACAGTTCTAAAAAGTCATACTACGTTGCCCTGAAAGAAAAGATTGATGAACTGCTTAACATCAAGCGTGAATGGGAAGTAACCTTTTCTGCTGTAACCGACCTGCTTGTCTTTATCAACCGCGATTATGAGGTACAGCGGGTCAACCAGGCGGCAGCTGATTTCTTTGCTGCAAGTGAAAACAACCTGATCGGCACTAAGTGCTACAAGCTGTTTTATGGCCGCACAGAAAAATGCAGCCCCTGCCTTGCTGACCAGGTGCTGCACTCACAGCAGACCTCATACCAGCAGTCAAGAACCCGCAATAACCGGGTTCTCGACATCTTTGCCTATCCTGCTTTTACAGAGCATGATGAACCATATGGAGTTACCTATTATGCCAAAGATGTAACCCGGCTTATCGACTCGGTTAAGCTGGCCTCAATGGGTGAGATGTCTGCCGGAGTTGCCCATGAATTAAACAGTCCCCTGACAGCAATTGTCGGAAATTCGCAGCTGCTTTTACGGGAAACATCTCCACAAAACCCACATTTTCAGTTAATAAAGGATATCCATACCAGTGGTATCCGCTGCCAAAGGATTATTAAAAACCTTCTCACCTTTTCCAGGCAGGATGAATTTACATTTGAAAAAGTTAATTTAAATGAAGTGGTCAAACATGCCCTGGAGCTGGCTGCTTATCAAATAGAAAAAAGCAAGATAGAATTAAAAGTAAACCTTTGCGATGATATCCCCATGCTGTCGGGCAGCATGAACGGCCTTGAACAAATAATCGTTAACCTGCTGCTAAATGCAAAAGATGCTGTCGAAGATAAAATGCGTGGAGCCAGTGAAGGCCAGAAGGGATTAATAGAAATAGCAACACGCATTCATCCGGATGGAGATTACTCTATTGTGGTAGTTTCTGATAACGGCGAAGGCATCCCGGATGAACACATTTCACAAATTTTCAACCCATTTTATACTACAAAACAAAGCGGCAAAGGAACCGGTCTTGGCCTGTCCGTCAGTCTTGGTATCGCCCAGGCCCATGGCGGATTCATAGATCTTGACACAAAAGTAGATCAGGGAAGCACCTTTAGTTTAATCTTACCGCTAGGGAAGCAATAGTATTCCCAAAAGTATATGCTGGGAATTATGGAGGAAGTTTGATGTCAAAGCAGCCTCAGTTTCTGATAGTAGACGATGAGCAGGAAGTATGTAACTTTTTCAGCTACCTGTTAAAGCTAAAAGGTTTTTTTACAGTTACCGCAAATACAGGTGCGGAAGCATCCGAAAAACTTCAGCAGTATAAGTTCGATACAGCCCTTGTAGACCTGAAGCTGCCTGATGCCAATGGGCTGGATATCCTGAAAAAGATTAAACAGGAACAGCCTGGTTGTGAAGTAATCATCATTACCGGTTACTCAACGGTTAAATCTGCAGTTGAAGCTATTCAGCTGGGAGCTTTTGACTATGTAGAAAAACCCTTTGTTGATATTAATGAAATGGAAAGCCTGTTAGAGCGTTCCCTTGATGCTAAAAAGGACACAGAAGAATTAATAATTGCCCAGGAAGAACTTGGCTTTGTCGTTGGTAAGAGTCAGAAAATGATCAGTATGGTTTCAGCAGCCCGCAAAATAGCTAAGAAAAATATTACTGTCTTAATCCAGGGAGAGACTGGAACGGGAAAGGAAGTCCTGGCCCGCTACATACATTCTGTAAGCCACCGTAGTGACCGCCCTTTCCTGGCTTTTAACTGCGGCGCTTTTACAGAAACCCTGCTGGAAAGCGAACTGTTTGGCCACGAGAAAGGGTCCTTCACCGGGGCAACCCATCAAAAGAAAGGTATTTTTGAACAGGCTAACAAGGCAACTCTTTTCCTTGATGAAATAGACTCCGCCAGCGCCGCTATTCAAATCAAGCTGCTCAGGGTCTTGGAAACTGGTGAATTCCTGAGGGGGGGCGGTGAAGACATGTGTAAGGTTGACGTGCGCATTATTGCAGCTACGAATGCCAACCTTGCAGAAAAAGTCACCGCCAATAAGTTCAGGGAAGACTTGTTCTACCGCCTTGATGTTGCATCGCTGAATATACCGCCACTAAGGGAAAGGCCTGAAGATATAAATCTGTTTATAGATTACTTCTTAAAAAAAGAATCTGAAGCCAAACAGGTTCCGATCAAGCAATTTTCTGATGAGGCTCTTGCCATCATGAAACAACACTTATGGCCCGGAAACATCCGGGAACTTTTAAACACCGTCTCACAGGCGCTGCTGCTAAGCAGGGGTAAAGTAATTGATGTTGAAGACCTGCCCGAGAGGGTTCGCAGAGCAACGCAGGTTCAGGATAAGCCGGAAGTGGAAGAGAAATCTAATCAGCCTAATGCCAAAAAAGTAACAGATTCAATTCCGACGACATCAACAATACTGTCCAAAGAAATGCTTGATCACTTTGAGTTAGCATTTTTATCGAAAATTAAAATTCGTGAAGGCTTTGATTTTAACCAGTTCTTAAGCGACATCAACAACTGCAACAATGCAATGGTTGCCAAGGTAATTGCGGCAGCCCTGGAAGATACTTATGGCAACCAGGTTAAAGCCGCCAGGCTGCTGGGCATTACGCCCCGAGCCCTGCGTTATCATCTGCAAAAATCCAGAGACCAAAAGTAACAGTGCTGCAAATTACTTAATCACCCTGACTGTTATCCTGCTGATTATATTTATTCATTGCCGCTTCAAGGCCATCGCGGATAAAAGCGAGCGCAGCATCAACTGAACGCTCCAGGGCATTTTCTATTAATTCTTTATCAGGGCCGGTAATCGGCTGCAAAACATAATCGGGCGTTTCCATAAAGGGTGGAGGTTTACCGATGCCGATACGCAGGCGGGGAAAGTCTGAAGTATCAAGGCTTTTAATGATGGACTGGATACCACGATGCCCCGCGCTTCCGCCCCTGCTTTTCAAACGAATAACCCCGGGAGAAAGGTCCAGATCATCATAAATGACCAGCAGTTCTTCCGGACTAACCTTGTAATACCTTATCAGTTCGCTGACAGCCAGGCCACTGCGGTTCATATATGTAAGAGGCTGGGCCAGCAGCACTTTTTTACCTTCATAGCTGCTTACAGTAAAAAGGGAATGGTGCTTTTGTGAAGGATTTGCGGACTGCAAAACACTGGATAGCTTTTCCACAACCGCAAAGCCAAGGTTATGCCTGCTGCCTTTATATTTTTTTAAAGGGTTGCCAAGACCGACAATTAGATACATTTAACCAATCCCGCCACTTCTATACATTAATGCCCCTTAAGACAAGGGGCATTATCCAGCAAAATTTCTAAAAACTGTTCAGAACCATACTGCAGAAAAGAGATCGGGCAAATATTACTCACTTTCTTCTTCAGATTCTTCCTCTTCGCCTTCTTCACCTTCGCCCTCTTCTTCAGCAGCTTCTTCGTCTTCTTCAAGCTCTTCATCCACTGCTGGCTCGAGCTCTTCTTCGGACATCGGGGCAAGAACCTGGGCCAAAGTTGTTTCAAGTGGTGTGATTAGCTCAATTTCATCATCAAGAACCAGGCTTTCAGCGGTAATGCTATCACCGATATTCAATTCGGAAATGTCTACATCAAACTGTTCCGGAATGTCACCGGGTAAACATTTAACGTCAACCACCCTTGTAACCATGGAGAGCACGCCACCTTCTTCAGTGCCAACCGGTTCTCCAATAAAGTTAAGGTGAACAGAAACATCAATTTTATCGGTCATTGAGATCCTGATAAAATCAACATGCAGAATCCGGTCCTGAATCAGGATATCCCGCTGAATATCCCTGAACATTACCGTTTCCTGGCGGGTTTTTTTACCTTTGGACTTGACTTTAAGATCCAGAAGAACGTTACTGCCTCCTGTGGTGAGAATCTGACGTAAGGTCCGACCGTCAATTGTCAGAGGTAAAGTATCGTCTCCTCTACCGTAAATTACGGCAGGAACGAGATCTTCACTGCGCATCTGTTTGCGCTCCCCCTTACTTAAAGAGGGTCTAGTCGTAACTTCCAATTCCATTCTTTCCATTCATTCCAGCCTCCTTCTGCAATAGTATACTGCAGGAAGAAAGGAAAATCAACACTATTAAAAAAGTTCACTGACAGAACGCTTGTCATGAATCCGAATTATGGCTTCACCAATCAGGGGAGCAACGGAAAGAACTTTGAAGCAATCCCGTAACCCTTTAAGCATTCCCCTGTCAACAGGAATAGTATTGGTGTAAACAACTTCCTTTATGGGTGAATCGCTCAAACGCTTAAGAGCCGAACCAGAAAAAACTGGATGGGTACAGCAGGAATAAACTTCTTGTGCTCCTTCATCAACAAGAGCCTGGGCACCAAGGGCTATAGTGCCACCGGTATCAATCATATCATCAACAAAAATCGCCGTTTTATCTTTAACATCACCAATAATGTTCATTATCTCTGCCTGGTTTGGAGCAGGCCGTTTTTTTTCAATGATGGCAATAGGCAAAGATAAGCGGTGAGCCAGATCACGGGCCCTGGTTACACCGCCCAGATCCGGTGATACCACTACCCCGTTTTTAATCTGTTTCTGCTTAAAATACTTGGCCAAAATCGGCAGAGCAGTCAGGTGGTCTACAGGAATATTAAAAAAACCCTGGATTTGCCCGGCATGTAAATCCATCGTTACAACCCGGCTTGTCCCGGCAGCTGTAATCAGATCTGCCAGCAGTTTGGCTGTAATCGGATCCCGGGCCCTGGTTTTGCGATCCTGACGGGCATAAGCATAATAGGGGACAACCACATTCAACGATTTAACTGATGCCCTGTATAAAGCATCGATAATAATCAAAAGCTCCATAATACTTTCATTAATCGGCCCGCATAGCGGTTGAATCAAAAATGCATTAGTTCCGCGGACACTTTCCCTGATGCTAATGGATATTTCGCCATCACCAAAACGGCTTACTTCACAATCACCAAGAGGCACCCCGACATAATCGGCTATCTCAACCGCCAACTCACGGTTTGCACTGCCACAAAATATTTTTAGTTCTTCTCCGTTTACCACCATTCCCCCTCCTGCAGCTGGAATTCTATAAACTTAAAGCTTTGTTCTATTTCAACATTCATATTTCCTGCCTGCAGGCTAT
This sequence comes from Syntrophomonadaceae bacterium, assembly GCA_003566935.1. Taxonomy (GTDB): domain Bacteria; phylum Bacillota; class Dethiobacteria; order DTU022; family DTU022; genus T3SED10-7. Next base: position 8,884 of record PXBM01000192.1, read on the forward strand.
TTTCAATAATTCTCACTATTCCCGGAAATGCGGCATTCAAATGGTCCAACTCGCTCCCCGGCTTCCACGGTTACTCCTTCAAGATAAGACTGCTTGATGACAGCCCTTTCTTCAACTTTCGCCGCAATCAAATGGCTGTTCGGCCCTATTAAACTGCCCTTACCAACAGCAGTTCCTTTTTCAATGGTACAGTTAGGGAGTAGGGTAGTATCCGGGCCTATCTTTACATCATGATCAATATAGGTGCTGCCGGGGTCTACCATGGTTACTCCCTGCATCATTAGCCTGTAATTAATCTTCTCTCTTATCAACATTGTAGCTTCAGCAAGCTGAGCCCTGTTATTGATACCAAGGCCGACCCTGTTATCGTCAATAACATAAACGCCCGTTTTATAACCATCATTGTAAAACAAGGAAACAACATCCGTCAGGTAGTACTCCTGCTGGGTATTGTCAGTTGAAAGCCGGGGCAGATATTCCCTGAGCAGACGAAGATCAAAGCAATAAGTCCCGGTATTAATTTCACTAATTTTCTTTTCCTGTTTTGATGCATCCCTGTCTTCTACAATGCACTTTACCCGTTTGCGATCATCACGAATAACCCTGCCGTATCCAGATGGATCCGGCAGATTGGTTGTTGCAACAGTTACAGCATTTTCATTATGCCGGCTTATTAAAGATTTTAAATGCTGACTTGTAAGAAGGGGTGTATCACCGCAGAGAATCAGTAGAGTTCCCTCTGAGGGAAGGCTATCCAGGGACTGTAATACAGCATGTCCTGTTCCAAGCTGCTGCTCCTGGAAAACAAAGTTATACTTGTTTTTATAAAGCTCCCGAACCTGGGAAGCACCATGGCCGACAACTATTAAAACATTATCTGTAAGTTCTGAAACACTACCTGTTATGTAACTTAACATTGGTCTGCCGCAAAGGGAGTGAAGCACTTTGGGCAGCTCTGAATGCATTCTTTTCCCCTCACCTGCCGCCAAAACCACAGCCCACAACTGGTTCATCTGTTACCCTCCCGTTTTATATCTATGCTGTTATTATATTGCAGTCGGCGTAGAAGGGCAAAGATTAAAAATTACGCTTCTAAAAGGGTTTCCGATATTTCTTTCTGATACACTTCCAAAACAGCCTCCTGGATAAATGCCCTTGTTTCAGTGTTAATGGGATGTGCTATATCCCTAAATTCACCATTTGGAGTTCGCTTGCTGGGCATTGCAACAAATAGGCCGTTATTTCCTTCAATTACCCTGACATCATGAACAACAAATTGATCACTTAATGTGATCGATACAATAGCACGCATTTTACCTTCCTCAGTTAATCTCCTGATGCGGACATCAGTTACTTCCATGGAGACCCCACCTTCCAAAAATAAAGTAGTGATAATAATAATTATTATTGCTTGTTTAATAACTTCGACAACTAAAAGCCAAGTCCTGCCATAATGGGAAAAAATTCACTTGCGAAGACCGAAAAGGTTTAATTTGCAAAACATTGCCTTTGTTAAATCTTTTTTCTATAACAACACAATATTTATTAAGTATAAAATATCTTCCGAGGAATGCCAATTGCAAATCGTTACATTTATTTGCAAATAGTGATGCGAATATTCGAACTGTTTAGTTTACATAACTGCTTTTTTAACCATTTCCAGGTCACTAATTTTATCAACATCAACCGCTATTTCCACACAATCACAAATCACTGCTTTTGCCTTCAAAAACAGCAGTTGTGAAAGATGATATTCCAGATCTTTTATGGAAAGTGTTTTGAGCAGGTATTTAAAAGCAAGGGATATTGGAAGGATTCTTAATAACTTAAGGGGCTTTTTGCGGTAAGAGATAAACATTTCCAGACGGTCCTTATTATCTAGAAACCAATCCGGCCTGACAAGGCCGATATTTCCACCGGTAACATAACCCTCTTTAAGACGGACATAGGTTCTCTCTGTTTCCGGAAAATGTTCGAGACAGGCTTCACGCGTAAGAACGGGATAATACAAATCATGTTCAAGGGGAGCGCAAAGCCCTAAAAATTGGTCTATCACCTCATCATTAATTAGCGGTATATCACCTGTTACTACAAGGCAGGGTTTTTCAGTAATGGTTAATTCAAATCCTGCCGCCAGGTTATCAAGCATGCTGCCCCGCTCTGCTACAATCTCAAAAATATTTCCGTCTTGATTCAGATCCTCAAGTTCTTTTTGCGGACCGACCACTATGATCCTGCCGATTGAACTTGATTGCTGCAAGGCATCAATAATATAGGATAAAATAGGCTTGTTATTAATCTTTATGAAAGCTTTGTTAGATACCCCTTCCTGCTCTGTCAGGGGTTCCGGCTTCCCGCCTCCGGCCAACACTACTGCATCGATCATTTTATCAACCCCCACTCTCATCTGTAAGCTGGTTTTCACCTGAAGTCCAACACATATAAGATATACCGCCCAGCTCTTCAACTATACGGGACACGCAGCCGGCGGAAGCATAACTATCAGTAATCATAAAAAGTGTAGGCCCGCTACCCGAAAATACAGGGTTGAAGCCATATTCCTGCAGGCCTTTCTTTAATGTAATAACTACATCAGAACCCGGCAAAGAAGCAGTTTCAAGAGTATTGGTAAAAGAACTTTTCAACCAACCGGCTATATCTGCCCTGGATCTATTCTTAATAGCTTGAACCAGGGGAGTTATGTCAGGCTTGCCAAGCTGGCTGCGATCAAATTTTCGGTAGGCTTCGGCAGTTGAAAATTCAACTCCCCGAGGGAGAGCTAAAACAACCCAAAAAAAAGGGAGCAGGGGCAACTGCTCCAACTGTTCACCCCTACCCTGTGCCAGGGCAGTTCCACCACGCAGACAAAATGGCACATCTGAACCCAGCTTTCCAGCCAGCTCAAAAAGGCTATCACTGCTCAAACCAAGCTGCCAGTATTGATTTAGCCCCACCAAGGCAGCAGCAGCGTCACTGCTTCCACCAGCAAGACCTGCAGCTACAGGTATATGTTTATAAAGAGTCACCCTGACCCCGGGCAGTTTAGTGCGAACCTGCTCTTTAAGCAATTCTGCAGCCCTGTTCACGAGGTTATCTGGTCCGTCAAGCTCAGGCTTGCTGCACAACAGAGCGCAGGTATTGTCTGCAGAATATGGTTCAAATAACAGGGTATCATGAAGAGATATCTGTTGCATGACAGTTTCAAGCTCATGAAACCCATCAGCTCTGCGGCCAAGTACAGAGAGGCCCAGGTTAATTTTTGCCCGGGCTTTTAAGACCAGTGTTAGATTCATCTTCAATCAACTCTGACTAACCGCTCATTGTTGGTTATCCCAGGAATCCGACCTCTCTTGGCAACAGAATTACCATTTATCTCTTTCAAGTCCATCGTCATATCTATAGCCGGTGAACGAGCAATAAAACTGCCAACGCCAAAAGCATCGGCTCCGGCTTCAGCCAGGGCTGTTATCCTTTCTGGCTTCAGTCCTCCGGAAACCACAATTTGCACCTTCTCAAATCCGGCCTGGTTAAGACGGGCCCGGGTTTCACGAACCAAACCTGCTGTAACGCCTCCCCTTTCACCGGGGGTGTCAAGCCTGATCCCGTTCAGCCTGTCTCCAAGAGCTTCCGCTACTCTCAAGGCCTCTTCGGTTTCATCCTTGAATGTGTCTACCAGGATAATCCTTGGAGCATCTTCAGGAACAAAGCGATCATATGCTTTTGCCAGCTCTACAGTATCACCCATTATTAAAAAAGCAGCATGTGGAATGGTTCCTACAGGAGCGCGCCCCAACAGCAGTGCCCCAAGAATACAGCTGCAGGCGTCGGCTCCACCAATGACAGCTGCCCTTTCCATTACAGGTGCTACAGCCGGATGCAGGTGCCTGGCTCCATAACAGACAAGGGTTTTATCCCCGGCTGCTTCTTTGCAAGTCCGGGCTGCCGTTGCCCATCCACTTGAACTGGCAAGTATTCCCAGCAAAGGTGTTTCGAAAACCCCAAAATCACAGTAACGCCCTTTTATGTGCATTACTACTTCCCGGGCCTTCATTTCCGAGCCTTCAGGCAAAGCCCAGACTTTCAGGTTGCAATTACGCAGCAGGTGTAAAGCTTCGTCCATTCCCGCTAAAATACCATCTTTAGAGGTAAACACTTCAGCAGCTACTTCAGTTTCGGCAAGATTCAGCGACCCTAAAAGATCGCGCGCTCGGACAAAATAAATATCACTTGTTAATCCCTGTTCAATTTCCTGCGCGGTAGCAGAATAAAACCTGTTTTTAGCTTCAACTTCCATTGCTGCGATATCTTTAAGAGTTACTATATCAGTGGCTTTCATTTAATTCCTCCAGGGATTGCTAGATTAAATTAACGCCTAAAGTTTTCTCCATTTCCTGTAGAGCAAACTGATGAGCTTCCGGATCGAAACTGGCAACGGCATTTTTGTGGGCAGTGACTTTATAATTAAGCGCTCTGGCATCTGCTGAAGTATAAAGGATGCAAATGTTTGTCACACAACCTGCCAATTCAATCTCGTTAATTCCTTTTTCCCGCAGGGTCAAATCCAAATCCGTTCCAAAAAAAGCACTGAATCTCCTTTTGGGAATAATCCGCTCACCTTTCTGGGGAGCGAGGCTGGCAACAATCTCGCTCCCATCGTCTTCTTCCAGGCTATGCGGGGGAAACATTTCAAATTCTCGATCATCCTCAACGTGGCGATCGCAAATATAGATGACCATATCATCACTAGAGCGGTACTTTGCCAGTCTTTTCTGCACATTGTCAACCAGGCTTTCTGCAACTGATCCGATGTACAAAGCTCCTTTTGGATCAATAAAATCAACCAGCATATCAACTACAAGCAGCGCTTTCATGTCATACCTCCTGCAAAACGGTTCTTAACCCCAATAATTAGCTATTAAATCGCTATTCTACACTGTTTTAATTAATCCTGCTTTACGATCCATACTTTAACAATTAGAAAAAATAAAACCGGATACAATATCCGGTTAATAAGTAATACCTTTTCAATAATCAGGCAATAAACCTTTTACAAACCTACTGTCCGGCGCAATTCGCCTTCATCAAAGCTTAGTTCTACAGTTTCAGTTAAAACATCAGCATAGCTGAAGGACAGTCTTTGAAAGTAGTTATTTTCTTTGACTTTGACAATAAATATTGAAGGGTAGGTGCTTTCCAAAACTCCTTCTTTTTCGTAAGTCTTGCGCCGACCACGGTTAGCCCGCAATTTTATTTTTTCACCCAAATGAGATTCAAGCTTATTGCGGATTTCAAATAGGACATCTTTGGCCACCATTCAAAACCACCTTTTAAGTTTTCTTCAATACATATTACCACAATATAGGCAAATAGTCAAGAAAACCTGTGATTTGGGGCTTAAATGGAGCCTCACAGCTAAAATTCGAGATTTTCTGCCGATATTTGTTCCTTTAATGGTTTGACTGCTACTTGGTAAAACGATCTGCAACAGTAGTGGCTCCAAAAGAGTCAGGTTTAATAAAAGCCTGATAGCCGCTTCCAATAACCATTCCGACAACCTCTTTTATTATATCCCTGGTTTCCCCCTTTTCCCCAACGTCAAGATGGATTTCAACATTTAACTTGCGTTCGCCATTCTCTGCAAGTTGCTCAGTCAAACGTGTTGCCACCTCAAGGCTAAGAAATGTTTCATAGTAAATACGCTGACGCAGGCTTTCCATGTAGGGCTTTTTTTGCTTATGATAATAAAAACGTCCACCTTTTCCAATCCGATGGACTACTACAGCTGTAACAAAAATAACAGATTCATTGAGAATAGAATGGGAATCAGTGCCAATAATCAGCTTATATGATTCATCCGGGTATTCGTTGGTATACTTTCCCAGGTCTTCAAACATTTCATCAAATGAAACCTGGCCTCTTGACGGACTTGTGAAAA
>PXBM01000065.1 GCA_003566935.1 Syntrophomonadaceae bacterium
CAACGGTGCGGTAAGAGCGCACCAGGGACCGGGAGACCGGTTCGCTAGGTAAACCCCACCCGGAGCAAGACCAAATAGGAGGGGGATGAGGTTGCCCGCCGACTCCTCGGGTTAGGTCGCTGGAGATGCCAGGCAACTGGTATCCAAGATAGATGGCTGCTGCTTCTAAAAATTTAAACAGGTTTTTAGAAGGACAGAACTCGGCTTATTAGTTTGCTCGGTTCCCATTATATTAATTAGAACAACCCTTATGGGTTGTTCTTTTATTTCCATCAAAATAATCAAGGTTATCAAGGATGGTATCGAGCATGAAGCAGCGGCCCCAGTTATTCTGTGAAAAATAATAAAAGAAAATTTCTCCCCCAAATACTTCAGAAAGAATTTTGCTGCTCGATTTTCCTGCTTCATAAAGTTCTTTAACTTCACAGCACAAGTGCCACCAGCTGTTATGTTTGCGGACTAAACGTTCTTTTGCATTTGTAAGACGGCCCTTTAAGCCACAAAAGATAATTTCAGGCTCAAGGGCAATTAGCTTTTTTAGTCCGGTTAAATGTTCAACTATGTTTTCACCGATCATAAAGCCATTCAGGTTTTCTCCCAGGTAAAAGTCTCCAGCAAATAACCAGCGGTTTTGTGGTTCGAAATAACAGGTGTGGTCATAAGAGTGCCCTCCGGTGTGAATTGCTTCCAACCGGTAACCTCCGGCTAAAATATAACTATCAAGAGGTTCTGTTTTGACTGCAGGAGCGTTGCCCCACATTATTTTACGGTAAATTTCTATTTCTGGGGGATTGGCTAAAACGCCGGCCGCTTCCGGACGGGCATAAATCGGTGCACCAAACTCTTCGGTGATGCGCTTGCAGTTTCCGGTATGGTCTTCATGCTGGTGGGTAATAACAACCTTTTCTGGAGGATAATTCTGCAGCGCTTCTAAAATTTCATCGGCAATGTGATGGGGCCCTGTGTCTATTAACAGGCCGCCCAGGTAATAAAAGTGAGTTTTATAAATGGGCCGCCCTAGTATTGTTTTTGCCGCTTTAAACTCTGTAACATCTCCATACTGTTTAATTTTTAGCATGATAAATTTTCCTTTATTAGTGGTTATCCTAAAATATTTAATTACTAGATTTGATTATTCTATCTCTCTTTATAAATTCCTTCAAAAAAATATGTGAAACTGTTATAGTATTACCTTTAAAATGTGATAAAATAACGGTTATGAATCATAAAGCAATTGAACATAGGGGGTATTGTTTGATGAGCGCTTTGAGTGCAGCGGAGCAATATGAAATACTGACGGAGAATGCCGCTGAAGTAATAACTGAAGATGAATTTAAGAAAAAGCTGGAAACAAGTGTGTCAGAAAATAAGCCGCTTCGCTGTAAACTGGGCATAGATCCTTCTGCTCCGGATTTACATCTAGGTCATGCCGTGGTACTGCATAAATTGAGGCAGTTTCAGGAGTTGGGCCACCACATTATCATAATTCTTGGTGATTTTACCGGCATGATCGGCGATCCTACCGGTCGTTCTGAGATGCGCAGGCAGCTTAGCGTTGAAGAAGTTACGGCTAATGCCAGAACTTACCAGGAACAAATATTTAATATACTTGATGCTGATAAAACGGAAATGGTTTTTAACAGTGAATGGCTGGCCAAATTAAACTTTGCAGATGTTATTAAACTTGCCTCTACCCTGACTGTAGCGCGAATGATGGAAAGAGAAGATTTTGGCAAGCGTTACCAGGATAATGTAGCTATTGGTATTCATGAGTTTTTCTATCCCCTGATGCAGGGCTATGATTCAATTGCTATTAATGCTGATATAGAATTTGGAGCAACTGAACAAAAATTTAATTTGTTAATGGGAAGGCACTTGCAGCGGGAATATGGTCATGAACCCCAGGTAGCATTCACCATGCCTATCCTTGTTGGCACCGATGGCGTGCAAAAAATGAGTAAAAGTTTGGGTAATTATGTTGGCATTACTGAAGAACCCGGTCAGATATACGGTAAAATCATGTCAATCTCCGATGACTTAATGTCTGAATATTACCGCCTGGCAACATCACTATCCACATCGGAGATAAACACTATCCTTGATCAGATTAAAAGCAATAGCATTCATCCCCGGGATGCCAAAATGCGCCTGGCCAGGGAAGTAGTATCCCTGTATCATGGTCATAGTAAAGCTGAAGAAGCGGAAAAGCAATTTCAGCAGGTTTTTCAAAAGAAGGAAATGCCTTCAGAAATGGATGCCTTTAGTTATAATGCCCCCGCCGGAATATTAAAGGTAATGGTTGAATCAGGACTGGCATCAAGTAAAAGTGAGGCCCGCCGCTTAATTGAGCAGAACGGAGTTAAAATCGACGGAGAAACTGTCAGCTCCATCGATCTCGAACTGACAGATAAAAAAGAGCAAGTTATCCAGGTAGGCAAACGCAGATTTGCCCGTGTGAAAATTATATAGCTGCCCACTTTAGATTAACATAGCCGTTTAATTGAAAACTGCTAATTTGCAGGAATTAGATAAAAGGCCGGAACGAAAGTAAAACGTGGGTATGAAGTGAAGGCTAAACGAAAGAATTAAGCAGGTCGGCCTGCACGAATGCGGGCCGACCTGAAATAGGCTCTGGAATAACTTCAGCCATAAGTTTAATGAAACAGACAGCTACTTCTCCTTATAGCCTTCCTTAATAGACGCAACCACCTGCGGATCCATCAACGTCGTTACATCGCCTAAATCCCTCTGTTCAGCAATATCACGCAGCAGGCGTCGCATAATTTTACCGCTGCGGGTTTTCGGCAGCTCGTAGGTGAAGAATAATTCCTCCGGACGCGCGATAGCTCCAATCTTTTTACCGACATGAGATTTCAGTTCCTGCATTAATTCATCAGAACCTTCAACGCCTTCTTTCAGGGTAACGAACGCAGTAATAGAATGGCCTTTTATTTCATGAACCTTACCGATCACTGCTGCTTCTGCCACGGAATGATGGTCAACCAGGGCGCTTTCCACTTCCATAGTCCCGATCCGGTGACCAGAAATATTAAGTACATCATCAACACGGCCCATAATCCAAAAGTAACCATCCTTATCTTTCCAGGCGCCGTCACCGGTGAAATACATTCCCGGGTATTGTCTCCAATAAGTATTTTCATAGCGTTCGGGATCCTCGTACAAAGTGCGAAGCATTGCCGGCCAGGGTGACTTTGCAACAAGAAAACCTCTTTGGCCGGGACCGGTTGAATTGCCCTGGTCATCAACAATGTCCATTTCAACACCCGGGAAAGGCTTTGTTGCAGATCCGGGTTTTAGAGGAGTTGTTCCAGGTAGAGGTGTAATCATGATCATCCCGGTTTCTGTTTGCCACCAGGTATCTACAATAGGACATTTGCCCTTTCCGATATGTTCGTGATACCAGAGCCATGCTTC
>PXBM01000135.1 GCA_003566935.1 Syntrophomonadaceae bacterium
CCTTGACCTGGAAGTAGAAAAAGAAGCCCTGGATTTCCTGGCAGAAAAGGCAAACGGCGACGCCAGGGCTGCCCTTAATGCTCTTGAAACTGCTGTTTTAGTTGCAGGTGGCAATGAAAACGGAATTAAAGTGACGGTTGAAGATGCCGCCGAAGCTATGCAAAAAAGGCTTCTATCTTATGACCGCCAGGGCGACAATCATTACGATATGGCTTCCGCATTAATCAAGTCAATCCGCGGGTCCGATCCGGATGCCGCTCTTTACTGGATGGCCCGCATGCTCAAAGGCGGGGAAGATTCAACTTTCATTGCCAGGCGCCTGATCATCAGCGCATCTGAAGATATCGGCAATGCCGATCCGCAGGCCTTAAACATTGCGGTCAATGCCGCCCAGGCTGTTCAGATGATCGGTATGCCCGAGGGCAGGATACCGCTGGCCCAGGCTGCAGTTTACCTGGCAGCTGCTCCGAAAAGCAATGCCTCTTACCACGCTATTAACAAGGCAATGCAGCTGGTAGAAGATGAAGAGAACCGTCCGGTTCCAAAACATCTAAAAGACAGCAGCTACCGGGGGGCAAAGAGGCTGGGGCATGGTGAAAGTTACCGCTACCCCCACGACTACCCGGGACACTTTGTAGAACAGGACTATTTGCCTGACAGTATCAAAGGCATAAAGATTTATGAGCCGACAGAGCAAGGTAAGGAGAAACAGATCCGGGCGATCATGGAAACAAGGAAAAAGAAAAAGTAGGCTGATATTAAGATATGCAGGAACACAATGATACAGGACAAATCTACCGTGCTCCAACCAGCACTAAACGGGTTCGCTTCAGTGTCCAGGGTTCACGCTTTATCGCTACCCTGATTCCTGCTGTAGATGAAGGTACTGCTCGCAAGGAGATCGAAAAGGTCAGTTCAGAATTTTTCGATGCTACCCATCATGCTTACGCTTACCGTATTGGCAGCGGCCCTGCCATGATCGAGCGTGCTTCAGATGCCCGGGAACCGGCCGGTACCGCCGGGCCGCCCATGCTCCAGGTCTTACAGGGTGGCAATATTTCCGATGCCGTGATCATTGGAACACGCTATTTTGGTGGAACAAAACTAGGTATTGGCGGCCTGACCAGGGCTTACCGGGACTGCGCCCGTAAAGCTCTTGAAACTGCCAGGCTGACGATAAGAGAACCGCATGCAACTTTCGAGCTTGAGCTAGCCTACGAAGACCTGGGAGTTGTAACCAGGCTGGTTGAGTCTCTGGAAGGAACTGCCCTGAATATTTATTACAGTGATAATGTCAAAATTATAGTATCTATACCCCGCCGTGAAGAAGAAACCTTTAAAAACGGCTTTAAATCAGCCTGCCGCGGCCATGGAAAGCTGGCCGAGCTTTGAGGCGGTTTTGTTGACACGGCTTCTTGAAAACAGATATAATTGCGTTAACTTAAAATGGAGGTAAAAGGATGCAATCCAGCACAATCCGCCAGTACTTTTTAGATTATTTCAGTTCAAAAGATCACCTGATCATGCCAAGCTTTTCGCTAATACCACAGAGCGATCCGACCCTATTGCTAGTCGGTGCAGGGATGGCTCCTTTAAAACCATATTTTACCGGAGAAAAAAAGCCACCTCACCCGCGCGTTGCAACCTGCCAGAAATGTATCCGCACCCCCGATATCGACCGGGTCGGCCATACGGGCCGGCACGCAACTTTTTTTGAAATGCTCGGCAATTTTTCTTTTGGCGACTATTTCAAAGAAGAAGCAATTGCCTGGGCCTGGGACCTGGTTTTAAACGGCTACAGGCTGCCGGAAGATCGGTTGTGGGTAAGCATATATTATGAAGATGAAGAAGCTTTTAAAATATGGAATGAAAATATCGGTATCCCCGCCGACCGTATAACCAGGCTGGGCAAGGAAGATAACTTTTGGGAAATCGGTCTCGGCCCCTGTGGCCCCTGTTCCGAAATATATTACGACCTGGGGGAAGAAGCTGGCTGTGACAGCCCTGACTGTGCTGTCGGCTGTGATTGTGACCGCTACCTGGAAATATGGAACCTGGTCTTTACCCAGTTTAGCCGTGAAGCAAATGGCGATCTGATTGAATTGAAACAGAAAAATATTGATACCGGGGCCGGCCTGGAGCGCCTGGCTATGGCTCTGCAGGGCGTTCATTCAATTTATGAAATAGACATGGTTAAACCGCTTTACAAACATTTTTCAACCCTGGCTGCTGCAGAACGCCGTGATCAGGAAATCCCGCTGCGCATCCTGACCGAGCACAGCAGAGGGACATCATTTATGATTGCCGATGGGGTTATCCCTTCAAACGAGGGCCGCGGCTACGTATTACGCCGCCTGCTGCGCCGCGCCGTCCGTTACGGCCGCCTGCTTGGCATTGAAGGAAGTTTTATGACTGACGCGGCATCGATGGTGGTTGAAACCATGAGCTCGGCTTACCCTGAACTGGAAGAACGGCATGAATATATTCGCCAGATTGTTCAGCTCGAAGAAAAGAAGTTCCAGGAAACCCTGGCCCAGGGCATGGATATCCTGGATGGTTATGTAGAAAAACTTAAAAACCAGGATGATCAAGTTTTACCGGGCGAACTGGCCTTTAAGCTTTATGATACTTACGGCTTTCCCCTTGATCTGACTGCGGAAATCCTTGAAGAGCAGGGCTTTGCAATTGACCATGCTGCCTTTGATGAAAATTTAAAGCGCCAGCAGGAAATGGCCCGTGCTGCCGCCCGCATAACCGGTGGAGCTGACCAGGCGGAAAAATATAAAGCTGTGGAGAACCTGGAAACCAGGTTTACCGGTTACGATACCCTTGAACAGGAAGCAGCTGTACTCCTAATATACAAGGATGATCAAACCTGCCCTGAAGCTTCCGGAGGAGATAAGGTTGAGCTGATTTTAGACCAGACTCCTTTTTACGCTGAAGCCGGGGGACAGATTGGCGATACCGGGGTAATTGAAGCACCGTCAGGACGGGTAAAAATTAAAAACACCCTCTATTCTCCCTGGGGCCAGATTATTCATCACGGTACCATAGAAGAAGGTAAAATTAAAGAAGGCGACCAGGTCACAGCCAGGGTCGATAGCCGGCGCCGGCGCGGTATCTGCCGCAGCCACACTTCAACTCATTTGCTGCACCGGGCCCTGCGCAACAGGCTGGGTGATCATGTCAACCAGGCCGGCTCACTGGTAGCTTCTGATCGGCTGCGTTTTGATTTTAATCATTTTTCCGCCTTGAGCGATGAAGAGCTGCTGGTTATTGAAGAAGAAGTTAACCGGATGGCCCTGGCCAACGTTGTGGTCAAGGCAGAATATAAAACGCTGGAAGAAGCTAAAGAACTGGGCGCCACAGCAATATTTGCCGATAAATATGAAGAAAATTCGGTTCGCATGGTTGCAGCAGGTGACTATACCC
>PXBM01000234.1 GCA_003566935.1 Syntrophomonadaceae bacterium
AAGTTTACCTGTTTTTGGTTTTAAATGGCAGCAGGGTTGGCGGTTTATTTAACCCTGCTCCGGAAGCGGTTCTTAATGATGGAAAGTTGCACTTTATAGCAATTAAAAAGGATCTAACTCTTGTGCAGGTTTTTAAAATATTAAAGTGTTTTTTGCGCGGGGGAACCCCTGATCTTCCAAGCACGATTAACTTCACCGATAAAAGAATGCACCTTGCATACTCAAATAACCTGCCCCTGGTCGTTGATGGAGAAAAAGGGCCACAACCACCCCTGGAAGTTAAACTTATTCCAGCGCGTATCCCCTTTTTTACAGATCAAATTTAAAAGTGTGTCACATTTACCGGCTTTATCAATTTAACTATGCTGATGCTTGTTGAGCCAATCAAGCAGGTAGTCAAAAACCTGATCCTTTTCAGGTTCGTTGTGCAGCTCGTGGTATAAGCCGTCCCAGATTTTTAATGTCCATTCAGAATTTATCTTTTCTGCAATTTCTTCAGACCCCTGATGATATGTAATCCTATCACTACTGCCGTGCATTAGTAAAAGCGGTATATCTATTTTTGAAGCATTTGAAAATATATAGTCTATTGTGTCAATCATGCCTTTACCCATACGCAGGGAAACGCGGTCGTGAACCAGGGGATCATTGCGATATTTATCAACAACATCTTTATTTTTCGATAAACCTTCCAGTTCAAGGCCATTTGGAATAGTTACCTTCGACATTATTGGCGCTAATATCCGAAGGGCAATAACTTTTGCTTTTTGCTGATCCAGCATTGTTCGCAATCCGGGACTGGTTACCACGGCTCCTTTGATTTCCGGTTTATTTTTAACCAGGTAATAGAGTACGAGCATGCCTCCCAAACTGTGACCATACAGGAAAGTCGGGGTGCCGGGAAATTCTTTTGCTGTCTGTTCGAGCATGATATAAATGTCATCAGCAAAGTGGTTATAAGATGGAGTATCTCCCCGCTTCCCGCCTGAGCGGCCATGACCTCTTAAATCAAAGGCAAGCAAGGCAAACCCGGCTTTTGTTAGTTTATCTGCCCAGTGCTTATAGCGGCCGCTGTGTTCACCTAAACCATGAACCAGGCAGATAATTCCTTCAACCTTTGTTTCTGGTTCCCAGACCTGGGCAAATAGCGGTAGTCCGTCTTTTGTTTCCCATTGCATTTCCCGATGAGTCATTACATCTTATCCCCCTTTTAGTCAATAACATAGTTAGTGGTAGCTACAGTTAATGTATTTATTGCTGCTGTATGTATAGCTGGTTAGCCTCAAAAAGTGCATCTTCCACAGAGCATTTATGTCCCATATCGTTTAAAATCTCTGCCAGTGCTTTTAGTAGTTTTTCTACATTTGTCCTATTCGATCCGTTACCCATTAAGCCTATTCGCCAGGCTTTACCTTTAAAGGGGCCGAGGCCTCCGCCAATCTCTATTAAATTTTCCCTGCGCAGGCGCGAGCGTACTGAGAAATCATCTATATCGCCGGGAATCCATACGGTAATTAAGCTGGGCAGGCGGTATTGATCTTCTACTACAGACTCAACTCCCAGGGCTTTTAATCCTGCCACCATGGCGCCGCTGTTTAAACGATGCCGGTCATAACGTTCCTCGAGACCTTCTTCTTTAATCATATACAGGGCTTCGTATAAGGCATAAATCATGTTAATTGGGGCGGTATGATGATAAAAACGTTCTTCACCCCAGTAACGGGTTAAAAATGAAAGGTCCAGGTACCAGCTTTGCACCTTGGATTTTCTTTGCTCAAACCTTTCCATTGCTCTTTTCCCAAAAGTAATCGGGGCCAGACCCGGGGGAGCGCCGAGGCATTTCTGGTTTCCACTATATGCTATATCAAGTTTTCTGCGATCAACTTCAACCGGTAAGCCGCCCAGTGATGTTACCGTATCAACTAGGATTAATGCTTCGTGGTTATGTACGATTTCCACTACTGAGTCTAAGGGTTGATGAACTCCGGTAGATGTTTCCGCGTGAACTATACCAACCAGTTTAACTTCGGGATTGGCGGCCAGTTTTTTTTCAATGTCTTCCGGATCAATAGGATGTCCCCAGTCGGCATTAACTTCAATAACCTCTGCTCCACAACGTGATGCAACATCAACCATCCTCTGGCCGAAAACACCATTTACACCAACTATTATTTTATCGCCGGGTTCAATCAAGTTAACCAGGGCAGCTTCCATGCCGGCGCTTCCGGTTCCCGAGACAGGGAAGGTAACCTGGTTTTCAGTTTCAAAGACAAAGCGCAGCAAATCCATAGCTTCATTCATAATTGCTAAAAAATCAGGGTCCAAATGGCCCAGGGTATGCTGGCCCATTGCTTCAAGGACTCTTTCATGGACCGGACTCGGGCCGGGTCCCATAAGTAAAACTTCAGCCGGTTTTTCGAGATGCATAGATAATCCTCTCCCTACGATCAGATATAATTTAAGTTTTACTTTTGATCGAAAATTCCTGCAAAAATAGCAGCAAATGTTATCCAGTGATAATAATCAACACTTTGGCTAATTAACTTCGATTTAAATTATTAGAGATAAATCAATTGAATAAGTAAACCTTTTTAGATGGGTCTATCCGCAAATTAATTCGCAGGTGGGGCTTTAAGGATGCCGGCTCGGTTAACTACTTTGGCACCGAAGGGCAGGAGGGCAAGAAGGGCCAGCTTGAAATGCTGAATTCCAAAGGGAATGCCAATGATAGTCAGGCATAACACTGCGCCGATAGTAAGGTGAGTTAGGCATAGTTCCCATCCCAGCAGCAGGATCCAGAGGATATTGCCAATAAAACTGCCTACCCCAAAACTACCAATTTCCACATCTCTTCCGAAAGGCCAGAGAACAAAGCCGGCAAACTTGAAGCACTGCAGGCCAAAGGGAATACCAATGATGGTCAGGCAGACAAGGAGACCGGCAATAGTCCATAAGATAGCGCCAATCAGCCCCCCAAAAATCAACCATAAAACATTTCCGAGAAAGTGTAAGACAGACATAGATATACCTCCACAGCTGTGATTATATCATAACGACAACTGCAGATGTTATATTTACGGCTAATCCCGCCGCGGGATCAATCGATCTGACAATGAATAATTGTCAGGTTTAATATTCCCGTGAAATTTCCTGAATCTTCTATGTTATAATTGTTTGTGAGATACTTTAACAGATCCAAGGCAGGTGTTTTTAAATTTGTATTATTTCAGGCAGTATTTTATGATTATATTTATATTTCTACTTGTAGTATTTACAGCTGGTTGCGATGATGAAGTTGCTGCACCTGGCAGAGAATACGATTTGGTTGATGATACCAGGCTTGTTGCCCGGACGGGGGAGCGCTATTTTGAGGTTTATGACGGCGAGGCTTGGTCTGACTTAATGATCAAGGGAGTTAATGT
>PXBM01000183.1 GCA_003566935.1 Syntrophomonadaceae bacterium
CTTTATTTTCAACATTGTTAACCAGCTTGCCGGGAATGGCCCGTTCTCCATGCATTGTCCCAAGCACTGCCCCTGTTATCGAACCGGTGGAGTCACTGTCACCGGTAATATTAACAGCAGCGAGGACCGCTTTTAGCCAGTCAGCCGGAAAATTTAAGCAGCAATACAGGGCTATGGCCAGGGCTTCATGCCCCACCCACCCCTCACCAATCAGCGGTATTGCAGTATCTGCAGGTTTGCCCTTTGCTACCAGTTCACGGGCCAGGTTAATTTTATCAAGAGTTTCTTCATGGTCGGACTGTTTTTTTAACAGATCTGAACATAGATCTACGGCATCTTCCAGCTCTGCCCCATCAAAAACCCTGGCAATCATTTCTGCCAGGAACCCTGCCGGCAAAAACCCGGAGGGATGGCCGTGGGTAATCGCTGCGGCTTCCACTCCGTACTGAAAAGCTTCACCGGGCAAATAGGCTATGCCAATTGGAGCCGTACGCATTACCCCGCCGCAGCCTTTGCTGTCATTTATTCTCTTATCAACGGTTCCCATTTTCCCGCTGCCCAAAGCGCCGAGGCAAGTGTTACCGGGAGCTCTCCTGTAGTCAGGGTTTTTTTGCATCTCGGACCATTCGAGGTATTCCTGGTAGACCACCGTATTGAAATCACATTTTTTACCATCTTTACAAGTCTGACGGTGCCTGATACAGCCAACTGCCGTAGCCAGGGTCATTTGAGTGTCATCTGTGTAAGCACCCGGCTTAAGCCCTTTCATGGCATCAAAATCTTCAATTCCATTTTCTCCATATTTATCCCTGATTTGGTCAAGGGTTAAAAATTCTACCGGTGCGCCAAGAGCATCACCGACAGCAGCACCCAAAAGGCATCCCCTGCTTGTCCCAGTATTCATAAACTCCTCCTCTGTCAAACGACATCCTAAATGCAGATCAAATGCTTCTGATTAATTAATTGTTCATAGTATTTCTACATGGTTTCATTATTACCTGCCAGGCACAACTACGCTGTTATTTACAAAAAGGATTTATCCCTATAATCATGAATTAATCCTTAAACAAACATAAATACCGGGGAGATGAAAAATGAAACCACAGATCTGTGACTTCCTACCTATTCCTGAACTTTTATCCGCAGAAAATATTCTCTGCATCCAGCCTCATCCTGATGATATGGAAATTGGCGCGGGGGCAACTCTTGCCAGGTTATCCCGATCGGGTAAGCATGTAACTGCCCTGACCATCACCGACGGCTCTGCCGGCACCTATCAACCATCAGACAAACCAGATGAAATAGCCAGAATCAGAAAAGTGGAAACAGAAAGTTCAGCTAAACTGCTGGGAGTGAAAAAGCTGCTCTGGTTGAATTATGCCGATGGGGGCAACCTGCCATATGAAAAAATCCGGGCAGATATAACCGGGACGATTCGTCGCCTCAAGCCTGATGCTGTTATGGTATGCGACCCATGGCTGCCCTATGAAGCCCATACAGACCACAATCGAACCGGCCTGGCTGCCGCTGAAGCCTGCCTTTTATCGGGAATGCCTCAATTCTGCCCTGATGATCTGCAGAAAGGAGTGATGCCCCATAGTGTTGAAATGATCGCTTTTTATTACACGGCTTATCCCAACACCCTGATCGATGCTTCTGATACCTGGGAAATTAAACTGGCTGCAATTGATTGCCATATTAGCCAGTTTTCCGGCGAAAAAGGAGAAAAGCTAAAAAAATATCTTACCGCAAGATCGGAAGAGCTGGCAGAAAAAGAAAACTGCAGGTTAGTGGAAGCATTGAAGGTCCTAACCATCAGTCACCTGCACATCTTTGAAGAAGCCTGGCAGTGTTAATGTACTCTACTCATCTGGCAATTCCAGGCCGGAACCGAGAATGCTGTCACAGGTTAACTGGAGTTGAAAGATATAATAATAAAGTGTTTCACGTTCTGAATCTGAAAGTTTTTCATAATCAAGAGCCAGGCCGGTTAATGATTCATTGTCTCCTGCAGGCTGATCTACCCTGATAACCCTGGCTTTTAAATATAAAGGTGAATCTTCGCCAGGCATGGAAATATAGAGTTCCAGAACTGAATCGGCTTCAATCCGGCTATCCGAGCTAACCAGGGCATAACAACCACTTAAAGAAAGATCGTTAATTTTCCCGCTAAGGATGTTATTTTTATTATGCAACTTGTATTTAAGAGGGAGATTTACGCGAAAGCGTGTATACCTTCTTAAAGACGTTCTGTCAATCTTCTTAGGTTTGCTGCACACCAGGAGCGGGACTTTATCCTTTCGAACATCAATAACAAAAACATTTGTAACATATGTTTCCTGCTTATGCTGCTCTATGCGGCGCAGAGTTAACTCCTGGCTTTCCTGGAAAGAAATCACTTTATCGTTGACGATGGGTGTTTGCAGAACAAGATATGCGCCTTCCAAATCCTCTATAAATGTTTGATAACTTTTAACGTTCAATTCGTTATCGACACACTCTATTAAAACCTTTTTTCCAGGTGCAAATAGTTTTTCAATCATATCTGAATCCTGCATACCAGTACGCCTCCCTAAACAAACTCTATTTATTGAAAATTTTCTCCATAGCTGCCTGCAATTCCTGCTTTTAAATTAAATACGCCCATTTATTATTATAAACAGGTTGTAGTAAGTCAACCGGACAGATAAAATATAAGAAATATCTTGTTAAGGAGCAGCAGATTATTAATGAAAAAAAATTACAAGCAGATACTATTTGATCTCGACGGAACTTTAACAGACTCTGCCGAAGGGGTAACCAGGTCTGTTCAACATGCCTTAAAACAATATGACATTGATGCCACTTTAGAAGAGCTTAAAGCCTTTATCGGCCCTCCGCTGCACCAGTCATTTATAGAAGTATACGGCTTCAGTGAGCAGGAAGCCTACCGGGCTGTCGAATACTATCGTGATTATTACCGCGATGTGGGGATATTTGAGAATAAGGTTTACCCGAGAATTCCTGAATTACTGAAAAACCTTTACAATAACAGGAAGCAGATCTATCTGGCCACTTCAAAGCCTACCGTCTTTGCAGAGCAAATTCTTCGCTATTTCAAACTCGATCATTTCTTTACAACTATAGCAGGCAGCAACCTTGACGGAACCAGGGTGGAAAAGAAAGAAGTAATAGCACATGTATTTGAAGAAAATGGAGGACTTAATGCAAAGGAAACCATTATGGTTGGGGACCGTAAACACGACATTATAGGCGCCAGGGCCTGGAATCTTGATTCAATCGGGGTTACCTATGGTTATGGCTCTTTGGAGGAATTGCAAGAAGCTGGCTCCACAATGATAGCAGAATCCGTCCCTGAACTGCAGGAACTGCTGCTGAACTAAACATCTAATAACCCTGTAAAATAAGAAAAGGTGTCTGA
>PXBM01000208.1 GCA_003566935.1 Syntrophomonadaceae bacterium
AAGTCCAACTGACCCAGGTATTTTAAGCCCTCCCGTTCAGAGCTTATTTTTTGATAGAAGGTATTCCAGAAAAAGCGATCTGTACCGTCTGGAAAACGGATTTTCATGACCGGGAGGCCGGGCTTGCGAGTAAACAGTTTATTAAGGTACTGCCGGTGGGGAATAATGTATCCGTCCGGTCCCGGCTCGCCCTTGTCCTGCCAGAACTCATTCCAGTCTATGAAAAAATCGCTGTATGCCGATGCGTCGCCTTTTTCAAGTAAATCCTGAAACTGGGGAGAATTGACCGAAAGGTGATTTAAAACAAAATCAAGTTTTAAGGGAATCCCGAGAGATTCCAGTTCTTCCAGGTTATTTTCTGTGACTAGTTCCCGGTTCAGGTTGTAATCAATAACTGAAAAACCGCGGTCCAGGTCACTGTTAAAAAAGGTTGGAAGGATGTAAAAAAGAGAAAAGGTGTTTTTAAATTCAGGTAGTTTAAAAAGATCTATTATATCGGACAGCCGGGAACCGATGCTGTCAGGGTAAGCATTAAACATAACTCCACGTGGTAGCTTTTGTCGTGGAGGAAGTTTTTGATTTATCATGGCAGGCCTCCGTCACAGTGCTGCTAGTTAGAGTTTTCTCTTTCTTCCTCCGGTGCGGGAATAATAATATCGGCCAGCTTTTTATGAGCGGCTATAATTTCGTGTTCAATAGAAAGAACTTTCTCCAAAAAATCTGTATGTGGATCGCGGGATCTTTTGAGCCTGGCTTTTTTTGTCTGGCGGTAATCACGGTCAATAAATGCTTTTAAATCGGCATTCCTGATGGTTGTGGTATAGGTGCCCTCTACTACAACTACTTTTATTCCTTCAATAGAAACATTTTCGTTTGTAACGCTATCTTCGTTATAATTAACCAGGGGTTTAATTAGCTCCGATTCGCTGCTGCTTTTTATCGTATCAATGTTCTCTTCGATTAAACTTAGTTTAACTTCCTGCAAACCCACCCAGTTAAGATCTTCTTCTCTTTTCCGGTGATTTGTTTTCGGCGGATATACAAAGTAATCATCCTGCTGTAAAATCAGGGCTTTGTAACCCGCCTCATCGCATAATTCAGCCAGCACTGCTGCCGTTTCCGATTTGCCGCAGCCTGATTCGCCTGCTACAGTTACGGCTACAGGTTTGTCGGCATCGACCAGGATGTTTTTGAGCTTATTAAATATTGCTGCCGCTGCCGAGCGGTGATATTCAGTTATAACCAGCTTGTCTCCAATCATTGCAAGCCTCCAGTGGGTAAAATTCGTTTTCTTTGTTATAATGATTGTTGTTATTGCTTATGCAACTAATTATGATTCAACCTGGAAAGGCAGAAATCCTGCAAAAACTATTTTTGCTGTTAATATGCTTCTCTTTACTTTTATTAACTGTTATTTTCTAGATAAGTCTTGTAAAATGTATATTATGCTATTTAGCCTGAACGGAGGATGCTTATGTATGACGTAGCAATTATCGGAGCCGGAATTATCGGAACAGCAATTGCAAGAGAACTGGCAAAGTATAACCTTAAGCTTGTGATGATAGAAAAGGACAGTGATGTGGCCAACGGAGCCACCAAGGCCAACAGCGCCATTGTTCACGCCGGGTTTGATCCTGAACCGGGAACCCTGAAAGCGCAGCTTAATGCTGAAGGGAACCGGCTTTTTGAAGATCTGTGCAAAGAACTGGACGTGCCTTTTCACCGCACTGGTTCACTGGTTGTCGGGTTTTGCGAAGAGGAAATGGAAACTTTAAAACAACTTTATGAACGTGGCATTAAAAATGGTATCCCCGGTCTAAAGATTTTAAATAAAGAAGAACTGCATAAAAAAGAGCCCGGTTTAAACGAAGAAGCTATGGGTGCCCTTTATGCCGCCACGGCGGGGATAACCGATCCATACCTGCTGGCTATTGCCCTGGCCGAATGTGCGGTGGAAAACGGGGCGGATATAAAACTGGATTGCCCGGTCACCGCGATCGAGAAAACTGAGAGCGGTTTTAAGATCACCTGTGGAGCAGGCAGCGGTGAGACTATCGAAACCGGGTCCGTTATTAATGCTGCCGGTCTTTACGCAGATCAAGTCAATGAAATGGTGAACACCCCTTCTTTTAAAATAAAACCGAGCCGCGGTGAGTATTTTTTACTTGACAAGAAAACAGGCAAGCATGCCCGGCATGTTCTATTTCCCTGCCCGACCGAACTGGGCAAGGGCGTACTGTTAACATCTACTGCCCACGGCAACCTGATCATTGGGCCGAACGCTGAAACTGTCGATTCAAAAGAGGCAACCGAGACAACAGCGGAAGGGCTTGAATACGTACGCAAAAATGCGGAAAAGCTGAAAAAAGGCCTACCCTTTGACGAGGTTATAACTTCCTTTAGCGGGCTGCGGGCTAAGACTGAGCATGGCGACTTTATTATCGAAGAATCTGAAGAATCCCCCGGTTTTATTAACGTGGCCGGTATTGATTCTCCCGGTCTGGCAGCGGCTCCGGCTATTGCTACATATGTTACCGAAATGTTTGATCAAATGGGCGGCCCCTTAGAGAAGCGAGGCGATTTCCGGACCAGGGCCCGCAGCCATAAGCCCTTTATGTCTTTAAAACCTGATGAGAAACTGGCTCTAATTGAAGAAGATCCCCGTTTTGGGCGGGTTATCTGCCGCTGCGAAAGTATAACTGAAGGCGAAATTGTCAGGGCGATTCACGGACCGGTTGGAGCCAAAACTGTAGATGGTATTAAGAAGCGGACCCGGCCGGGTGGTGGGCGCTGCCAGGGCGGCTTCTGTGGTCCCAGGGTGATGCAAATTATTGCCCGGGAAATGGAAATGGATTTGGTTGATGTAAAAAAAGATAATCCCGGCTCATATATTCTGACCGGAACTACAAAGGATAAAGTTGTTGAGCAGCGTCCGGCAGGCGCGGTCGGGGAGTGCCTACCTGAGAAAATTAACCTGGGGACAGGTGATGCTTCCAAGGATTACTATGACCTCGTTGTTATTGGCGGTGGACCGGCCGGAATGGCTGCAGCGCTGGCTGCTTATGACAACGGAATTGAAGATATCCTGGTGATTGAACGGGATCATGAACTCGGCGGTATCCTGCAGCAGTGTATCCACAACGGCTTTGGCCTGCACCAGTTCAAGGAAGAACTGACCGGCCCGGAATATGCTGAGCGCTTCATCGATCAACTTAAGGAGAAGGGGATCATCTGCAAGCTCGATACTATGGTTCTTTCCGTCGGCAATGATCGCAAGGTTACTTATGTTAACACTGCCGATGGGCTGAGAACAATAGATGCGGGTGCGGTGATCCTGGCCATGGGCTGCCGGGAAAGAACCCGGGGAGCGATTAATGTGCCGGGGACGAGGCCGGCCGGAATTTTTTCTGCCGGCA
>PXBM01000261.1 GCA_003566935.1 Syntrophomonadaceae bacterium
ATATGCACTTTTCTTCGGTATACGCTGCAGGTTTGAAAAGTCTACATAGACTAAACCAAATCTTTTGCTGTAACCAAAGCTCCATTCAAAATTATCCAGCGGCATGGGCCCCTTCAATCTGGTATGAAGAGGTAGCCGCTCC
Organism: Syntrophomonadaceae bacterium; assembly: GCA_003566935.1. Classification (GTDB taxonomy): domain Bacteria; phylum Bacillota; class Dethiobacteria; order DTU022; family DTU022; genus T3SED10-7. The sequence goes on from PXBM01000261.1 coordinate 143, forward strand.
CCAGGTAAAGTGATCAGGAAATATTAGCTGTGCCAATCCCGATCACCTCCGACTGGCCTTAATAAAGTTGCTGATTACTGAACGCTTACTCATATTAACACTCTGGCACTGGCAGGCATGATCAGATAGTGCCCCTTGCACAGCAAGCTCTGCCCCCTGCTCCGGGGCTGTTTCACCCTCCACCAGGGTAAAGAGCCCCAGACCACGACCGAACCTTCCTTCATAGAGATAAGGAGAACCGGGATGATCATCTGATGGGCATGGCCACTGCAAACTTCCTTCTTCAGTAAGCCGGTCATAAGAAATACCGGCATACTGTGGAGTAAGTGAGGCAATTTCAGCAAATATATCCCCGGGGTAATCATAGTTCCACTCCAGACCAAGCCAACCAGCCAACTCGGCAATAATTGCCCAGCCCGGATATGCTTCACCGGGTGCTTCAACAGCGGGATAGCTTATCTGAACTCTTCTTTCAGTATTGGTATATGTACCCAGCTGTTCAGCAAAAGCTGCTGCTGGCAGGACCACATCAGCAAGTGCAGCAGTTTCGGTCATAAATATATCCTGAACAACCAGAAAATCAAGATTCTTTAATAAAGCTGCAGCATCAGAATCATCTCCGCCAAGGCAGGAGACTGGATTCTCATCTAATACAAGCATGGCTTTGATCTGGCCTTTTTTATCGCCTTCAAAAACATCTGCCGCCGATACACCTGGATTCTCGTCGATTTCAACGTCCCAGGCCCGGTTAAATTTATCTCGTACTGCTTTATCTTTTAAGTGCTGGTAACCGGTCAGAACTGCAGGTAATGCGCCCATGTCGGAAACCCCCTGCAGGTTATTTTCACCATAGGGCAGGTATAATCCGGCTGACTCTTTACCAAGATTACCGGTAAGCAGGGCCAGGTTTGCCAGGGCCAGCACCAGTTTCTCATTACCGGCAGCAAGATCAATCCCTACAGTTGAGACTATCGCCGCATTTTCTGCAGTTGCATAAACCCTGGCTGCATTTCTTATTTCATCTTCACTTAAGCCTGTTTTCGCAGTAACAGCCTGAGGAGGATAATCTGCAATAGCCTGTTTAAACTCAGCAAAGCCTTCCGTCCTTTTATCAATAAATGCCTGATCCTGCAAATTTTCTTCAAGGATAACGTTTGCCATGGCATTAACCAGTTCTATTTCACTGCCTGCTCTAAGCGGCAGGTAGTGTTCGGCAAGATCGGTTAAACCAATTAAGTCAGGATCGGCGACAACCAGGTCGGCACCTTTACGAACCGCTTCCCTGATCCGGTAGCCGATTATGGGATGGCTTTCAGCGGGATCAGCAGCTATGACAAATACTGCATCGGTTGATGCCAGCTCTTCAATGCTATTTGTTAAAGCAGCGCTGCCGAAGGCTTCCATCATGCCATCGACTGCAGGAGCATGACAATGCCTGGTATAGCTATCTATATTGTTGGTTCCCAGCGAACGAATCAGCTTTTGGAAAAGGTAGCTCTCTTCATTGGTTGATTTAGGTGAACAGAGGCCCATCAGGGCTTCGCTACCATAGCGGTCAATTACTTCTTCTATTTGATCAGCTATATAACCAAGAGCCTCGCCCCAGCTTACTTCGACAAAAACGCCGTTTGATTTAACAAGTGGTTTGGTCAGGCGATCACTGCTTTTTAAGTAGTCCCAGCCAAATTTACCCTTAACGCAGAGGTGTCCGCGGTTAACCGGGTTATTGTCCACCGGGGTAACTTCGATAACTTCGTTGTCTTTCACATGAAGGTTGATGTTGCAGCCAATACTGCAATAGGGACAAATTGTCTCGGTTTTCTCTACCTCCCAGGGACGTCCCCTGCCTAAGAGATACTTAGGGGTAAGGGCGCCAACAGGACAGCTGTCTATACATAATCCGCAAAAAACGCAGGTAGAATCTTCGATCCTGTCCTCGTAAGCCGGTCCGACATTGGCAGAAAAACCGCGCCTGGTAAAATCAATCGCTCCGGCGCCGACGACATCCTGGCATTTGCCGACACACACACCGCATAAGATACATTTGTTCATATCACGGATAAAAAAGGCATTGCTGGCGTCATGGGACAGTTCCTTTACCTCGCCCCCAAAGTCACTGTCGGAAACGCCGTAACGGTAACAGTAATCCTGCAGCTTGCACTCACCGGTCTTTTGACAGGTGATACAATCGAGAGGGTGATTGGCTACCATCAGGGTTAAAACAGCCTTGCGTGCGCTGACAACCCTTTCAGATTCAGTGTGTATAACCATCCCCGGTGCAACCGGGGCCACACAGGAGGCAACCAGGGCCCTGGCTTTTTCTACTTCAACCACGCAGATCCGGCAGGCTCCGTTCGGAGGCAATTCCGCATCATAACAGAAAGTAGGAATATCTTTCCCCAGTTGACGGGCTGCCTCGAGAATTGTTGTTCCCGGCGCTACTTCAATTTCTGTTCCATCAATAGTCAGATTAATTGCTGACATCTGCTTCCCTCCCAACACGGGTAATCAGGATACAGTCCTGGGGACATTTATCTATACAGCTACCACAGCGGGTACAGTTTTCCTGGATAATTTCATGCGGTTCCTTCTTTTCGCCTTCGACAGCATCGACCGGACAGGCCCTGAAACAGGCAGTACAGCCGGTGCAATTCTCCTGGTCAATCCAGTAATTAAATAGTTCCTTGCAAATTCCGGCCCGGCAGTAATGCTCATTGATATGCTCTTCGTATTCATTTTTGAAATACCTGATGGTACTTAAAACCGGGTTGGGACAGGTCTGTCCGAGTCCGCAAAGAGAGCTATCCTTGATGCTGGCGGCCAGGCTGTCAAGGGTATCAAGATCGCGCGGTGTTCCCTGACCCTCGGAAATGCGGTTTAATATCTCCAGCATCCGCTTGGTTCCTTCACGGCAGGGAGTGCATTTGCCACAGGATTCTTTCTGGGTAAAACTTAAGAAATAGCGGGCCAGGTCAACCATGCAGGTTCTTTCATCCATCACTACCAGGCCGCCTGAACCCATAATCGCGCCTGCCTCATTTAAGGAGTCATAATCGATAGGCAGGTCGATTTGTTCGGCTGGAATACAACCGCCCGAAGGACCACCGGCCTGCACGGCCTTGAAGTCCCGCCCTCCCTTGATGCCGCCTCCGACATCATAGATAATTTCCCGGATAGTAATCCCCATTGGCACTTCACAAAGACCCGTGTTACGGATCTTGCCGGCCAGGGCAAAAACCTTGGTGCCTTTGCTGCCCTCCGTTCCGATCTTCA
>PXBM01000243.1 GCA_003566935.1 Syntrophomonadaceae bacterium
ATTAATTTGCCGGTTCGCCCTGCACTTCTCCGTAACGCCAGTCTATGATTCCGCCGAAATCATAAACATTTTGATAGCCCATGCCATTTAGCAGGTGAGCAGCTAATTGACTGCGGTTTCCCGACCGGCAGTACAGAAGAATTGTTGCTTCCTTATCCGGTAGTTTTTCAGCGGCCAGTTTATCCAGGTCGTAATCGGGAATTAGTATAGCCCCTTCAATATGGCCCTGGCGAAATTCTTCTTCAGTACGTACGTCAACCACAATTACATCCCCGTTTTCCATCATTTCTTTAGCTTCTTCCGGGGTAAGGCTTTTATATTCTGCTTTTTCAAAGGGTTCTTCTTCGTTAATAAAGAATTCATTATAAGCGTTGACCAGGTTATCCTGCCATAGAATACCTGAAAAGACCGCGACAGCAAAAGCAGCAATTAATATAATTAACAAATTTCTTTTCATAGGGAGCACCTCCCGTTTATTTATAATAATATGCTAATATTATAAATCATGTTGGCGGTTTTTGCAAGCAGCTCAAAAGTTGCTGCTGAGTCAATGCTTAGTGCAAAACCGAGTTTGTGAGGAATATAAAAAAGGGCTTTACAATAAAGCAAGCCTTTGTAATAATATTTATTATAGACCTTTATAATACAAAGCTATAGAAGGAAATTTTTCACTCACGAAGGAGCCATTTATTATGGAAATTAAAGCAAAAAGACTGAAAGGTACTGCACAGGGCACCGGGATGGTAAAAATGAAGGTTAGTAATTACCCCTGTTTGCGTAACGGAACCAGACATCCCTGTAATTACCACTGCAAAAAGTGTTATTTTGAAATCATCTACTGTCACAGTAATTAAGCAGCAAGATCATCTTTAGCTTAAGTCGAATTAACAAATTATACCGGGGCAGAATGTTGTTGTCCCGGTATATTAATTAAGGGGTGAGTCAATGAAAACAATTGGCATTATTGGCGGCATGAGCTGGGAGTCAACAGCAACCTACTACCGTATTATTAACAGGGTGGTATATGAGCGCCTTGGGGGATTAAATTCTGCCCGGGTTCTTTTATACAGTTTCAATTTTGATCAAATCAGCCAGCTGCAGAAGGCAGGGAAGTGGGAAGAGGCAGGTGAAGAACTGGCCGATGCCGGCAGGAACCTGGAAAAGGTAGGAGCTGACTTTCTGGTGATTGCTACAAACACGATGCACAAAGTAGCTGAAGCTGTTGAAAATGCGGTAAGGGTTCCTTTGCTGCATATTGCCGACCCCACGGCTGAAACTGTAAGCAGCAAAGGCATTACCAAGGTGGGATTAATTGGCACTGCTTTCACCATGGAAGATGATTTTTACAAAAAACGTCTCTGTCGAAACTGCGAACTTGAAGTGGTCATACCGGAAGAAAAAGAACGGCAGCTGGTTCATAATGTGATTTTCGATCAGCTTTGCCAGGGGCAGGTGCTTGAGCATTCGCGCCGGCAGTATCAAAAAATTATAGAAGATTTGGCCGGCCAGGGGGCCGCGGGAGTAATTCTAGGCTGTACGGAAATATCAATGCTGATTGGTCCGGATCAGACAGACGTTCCCCTCTTTGACACCACGGAAATTCATGCTCGCAGGGCTGCGGAACTGGCCCTGCAGGATTAAGCAGGCCCGATTCAGAAAAGACTTCCAGAGGTGATTATTATGAATCGTGGGGAAAAAGATGATTTTTCACTGGTTAAGAGCGCTGAGGATGACAATGTTTATATTTTAAGTAAAAATTTGCAGGAAAGATGGTTTAACTATCTCTGGCAGAGTGCAGCGGCCGGACTAATTACTTTTGCCGTGCTTTATGTTTTTTTGGAAATGATCCAGTTGATCATTTTGGCCGGAGTCGGCTCTACTTTTTTTACTATTTTTGCCCTGCCGGGAAACAGGACGGCCAGTAAACGCAACATTATTGGTTCTTACCTAATCTGTGTTACTGTCGGCTTGTTTTGTATCTACACTGTTTCTCAAAGTCTTGGTGGCGGTTTGGCAGTTGGGCTCTCAGCCCTGTTCATGGTAATTACCGACACTGAGCATCCTCCGGCAGCCGGTGTAGCGCTTGGTTTATCACTGGCTCCAAATATTGAAAGCGCCTATCCGAGTGCAGGTTTTTCCCTGGTCGGCGCCCTGGTGGCTGTTATTCTGAGGAGCCTGCTGGCACCGTATTTAAAAAACCTTGTTTAACTTTGAAATAGGAAAACCGTAATAATCAGGCAATGAAAAAGAATTCGCTTTTAAAGATGTAAGTATGAGCAAAAGAAAAGATGAGAGGGATAGAATTAATTGTCTTAAATGCTGTCATTACTATATAACCTGGGATAGCAAACTTCCCAGGGGCTGCAGGGCGCTTGATTTTAAATCAAAATATTTTCCTTCGGGAGCAGTTTACAATTCATCGGGGATGTCCTGCCTCTTCTACCAGGAAAGAAAGATGGTGCGGGTTGGAAAAAGCAAACGCAATAAATAATTATGCTATTGTGATTGGTTTTTCTTCTGCTCTTTTAATGCTTTAAGTTTTATTTCAAGGTCTTCCAGTTCCTGGACCATTGAAACCTTCGGGGAGTGAAAGGGCCAACGTGCCTTGATGTCCTTAATTTTTCTCTCCACTTCTTCTATCTTTTGATCGAGAATATTCAAGAAACCACCTCCTGCCTGGCCTTAAAGGCTTTTTTAATCGCAATGCTTTTCGGGGGTTTTGATTAACAGGGCCAGGCCAATGCTTATAAAACAAAGGGCGGAAGCAGTAAGGAATGCAGTGGTGTAAGAACCGGTTATATCGCGGACCATGCCGCCAATTAAGCCTCCGAAAACACCGCCTGCACCCCAGGACGTGAAAACAAGTCCATAGTTAACGCCAAGGTTTTTTATTCCGTAAAGCAGGGCGGTCACCGTGGGAAAAATAGAAAGGCAGGCTCCGTAACAGAAGCCGGCGACCATTGTTCCGATCACCAGGGTGGGAAGGCTGTTGTAGGTGCTGAAAAGCAGAAAGTTTAGCGCCTGGGCAAAAAAGATTACAACCAGGGTCGGGGTGCGGCCGAGTTTGTCGAACATTATTCCGCCGATGATCCTGCCGCCGGCATTAAACACGGCAAGCAGACCAACAAGGATGAAGCCAAGGGCTAATCCAGACTGTTCATAGACAATGCTGGAAAGCTGGCCGATAATCATTAAACCGGCCAGGGAACCAAAGCAAAAAATTAACCAGAGCAGGTAAAACTGGGGTGTTTTGATCATTTCATGCCATTCAAAGTTTTCCTTGCGGCATTTTTCTTTGTCCACCATTTGCACATCGGGAGTCGATGTATTGTTGCTGGCGGGGATATAATTAGCAGGGGGATTATTTATTAACTGGGCCAGGAG
>PXBM01000257.1 GCA_003566935.1 Syntrophomonadaceae bacterium
TCTTAATAGTAGGGAATAAGTTTTTATGTTTGGAAACAAATGAAAGTTGGTCGAATTTCTATGCAGCTTACCAGGCAAACCGAATATGCAATAAGAACCCTGATTGAACTGGGCAATGCACCACCGGGAACTATGATGAACAGCAGAACAATCGCAGAAAAGCAAAACCTGCCGGAAAAATTTCTCAACAAAACTATCCAAATACTCGTCCGGGCGGGGATGGTTGAAACCAGGCGCGGCATGCAGGGTGGAATCCGCCTGGCTGTATCGCCGGATTCTATAACCATAGCTGACGTGTTAAATGCCATAGAAGGCAAGTTAGCTATAAATCCATGCCTTGAAGGTAACCGTTACTGCGAAAATCAAGGTGCATGCCCGGTGCGAAAAGTATTACAGCGGACCCAAAAAGCAATCCTGGCCGAGTTAAGCAGAGAAACACTTGCCGACCTGGCGAAAGGAGATGTGTTTTGTGAGTAATTAGCAGTGAAGTGAAAATAGTTTGAGAGCTTAAGTCGCAAAGAGTTATTCAGGATGAATTAAACAGGAGGGTTTTAAATGTTTTGTAATCAGTGTGAACAGACGGCGAAAGGACAGGGATGTACGGTAAGAGGTGTCTGCGGAAAAAGCCATGAGGTGGCTACCCTGCAGGACCTGCTGGGCCATGCTCTCAAGGGGCTGGGCCTGGTTGCCCATGAAGGGCGCAGAGCAGGAGTAATTGAAGAAAAGGTAAACCACTTTACCGCCGAAGCGCTTTTTTCAACCCTGACCAACGTTAACTTTGACGAAGAACGTTTTGTCGAATATATAAATGATGCTGTGGAACTAAGGGAATCTTTAAAGAAGAAAGTGAAAGAAGCAGGAGGTAGTAGCGAGTTTGCATTAGATGTTGCCCAACTGCAGCCGGCCGGGGATTTGGAAGCCCTGGTTAAACAGGGGGAAGAACTGGGTCAGCCCTGGAGCAGGGAGGCCGAAGAAGATATTGTTTCCCTGCAGCAGACCCTGTATTTCGGAATAAAAGGAGTTTCAGCCTACACCCATCATGCAGCTGTGCTCGGACGGGAAGACGATGCTATTTACGCTTTTCTGCATGAAGCCCTGGCTGCACTTAGCGTATCTGAGCTTTCATTGGATGACTGGTTGGCCTTGGTCATGAAAGCAGGCGAAATTAACCTGAAAGTTATGGAACTGCTCGATGCCGCTAACACCAGCGTTTACGGACATCCGGTGCCGACAGAGGTGCCTCTTGGGTACAGGAAAAACAAGTGTATCCTGGTCTCGGGCCACGACCTGTACGACCTGAAAAATATCCTGGAACAGAGCGAAGGAAAAGGTATTGATATTTATACCCACGGGGAAATGCTGCCCGCGCATGGTTATCCCGAGCTGAAAAAGTATGATCACCTTTACGGCAACTTCGGCACAGCCTGGCAGCGACAGCAAAAGGAATTCCCCGAATTTCCGGGGCCGATCGTCATGACTACAAACTGTCTCAGGGAGCCTAAAGAACCTTACTTTAAAAATATTTACACCCGCGAAGTTGTTGGCTGGCCGGGTGCGAACCATATCGAAGGTGATGATTACAGTGAAGTAATTGATAAAGCCCTATCCATGCCCGGATTTGCAGGGGATGAAGATAAGGGTTCAGTAAATGTTGGCTTTGCCCATAATGCAGTTTTGAGTGTTGCCGATAAGGTTGTCGATGCAGTTAAGAACGGGGCGGTTAAGCATATTTACCTGGTTGGCGGCTGTGACGGAGCGAAAACTGGCCGCAACTACTATAGCGAATTTGTTGAAAAAACTCCGAAAGACACCCTTGTTCTGACCCTGGCCTGTGGCAAGTACCGCTTTTACGACCAGGAACTTGGTGTTATCGGCGGTATCCCCCGGTTGCTTGACATGGGTCAGTGTAACGATGCCTATTCAGCAATCAGGGTGGCTGTAGCCCTGGCTGATGCTTTTGACACTGATGTAAATGGTCTGCCTCTATCGCTGATTGTTTCCTGGTATGAACAGAAGGCGGTAGCTATATTACTGACCCTGCTGCACCTGGGGCTTAAAGATATTCGCCTCGGACCTAGCATGCCGGCCTTCCTTACACCCAATGTAACTGAAGTGCTGGTTGATAAGTTCAATATTATGCCGATAGGCAGTGCCGAAGAAGACCTGGCCGCTACTCTGAAATAATAAGCGGTTAAACGGATTTGTGCGCCGGGGATTGCTAATAAACCCCGCGCCGTTTTGCAGTGCGCCCTGCAGGGACTATCTTAAACAGTTTAGGAAATATGATTGAAGCAGGAGAGTTGATAAAATGAAACTTGAAGGAAACTGCCAGACCACGGCGATGGGAATAATGCCGCATACCGATGTGGATAGGGCGCTTGAGCTGGCCCTGAGCCTTGATATACCGTTTTGGCCACAGCTGCCGAAGGTTAACTTTTTTGAAGATATGTACGCCCAGGTATCACAGCATTTCCCCGGGATTGTCCTTGATTCTGAAAAAAGGGTGGTCAGCTTTTCGATTGACAAGTTTTACGAGGATTTTGAGGAGTATATGCCGCACTGGGAGGAAGAGGAGTTCTTCCGTCTGTCCCCGGAATATTCGCTAGTATTTCACCGTTTCCTGGAGCAGGACCTGTCAAAGTTTAAGTATGTACGCGGCCAGAGTATCGGGCCGGTCAGCTACGGACTGAAAATCCTCGACGAAACCAATAAGCCGATGATCTATTATGAAGAGGTCAGGCAGATCATCTTTGACTTCGTGGCTAAGAAGCTGAAGGCCCAGGTAAGCGAAATGCAGGAAGTTCACCCGGGCGCTTTTGCCTGGGTTGATGAACCGGGCCTTGAGATGATCTTTATGGCTATGACCGGCTATTCCAGCGACCGGGCTGCCGAAGACTACCGGGCATTTCTTGAAAATTTCCCCTGCCCGAAGGGTGTCCACCTCTGCGGCAACCCTGACTGGTCATTCCTGCTAAACTTGGAATTGGATGTACTCTCGCTGGATGTGCTGGCCCGCGGCCATATTTTCAGCCGCTATTCTGAAGAGATTAAGGGTTTTCTTGATCGGGGTGCCACTATTTCCTGGGGAATAACGCCGACCCTGGCCGAGGAGTATGAAAAAGAAAATATTGAATCAATGATTGAAATGCTGGACACAATTTGGGACAGTCTTGGAGAAGCAGGTATTCCCCGCGAGCAACTTCTAAAGCAGGCCTGGCTGGCCCCGGCCCGCTGCTGCCTGGTTAACCAGGATGGCGAAGAAACTGTGGCTAAATCATTCCGCATGCTGCAGGAAGTAGCAGATCACTTTAAGGGACAGCTTTAATAATACCCGGGAACA
>PXBM01000169.1 GCA_003566935.1 Syntrophomonadaceae bacterium
AAGGTCCAGGTTATTCAACTGCCGCGTATTTCAAACTTTACCGACTTTAACCCCCTGGAACTGCACGACGATGTTAATTTAACCTATATCCGCGAACCGCGAGAGTTAAACAGCCCTGACCTGTTGATCATACCCGGTTCAAAAAATACGATCGAAGACTTGCTTCACCTGAAAAAGAGCGGCTGGGAAGTACCGATCCGCAGCTATGCTGCTTCCGGAGGTTTATTGATCGGTATTTGCGGCGGGTTTCAGATGCTGGGGCGGAAAGTGCTTGACCCGGATGGGGTGGAAAGCACCGTGCCGGAAGTTGGCGGGTTTGACCTGCTGCCGCTCGACACGATAATGGCAGCGGAAAAATCAACCCGGCAGGTGGAAGCCTTCTGGCGCTACCGTGATGATAGCTATTTTTCTGCCATGGGCGAGGAAGAACCTTTAACCGGTTATGAAATCCACATGGGGCGGACAGATTATCATCAGGCTAAACACCCCGTCTATTTAAAAACCATGGAACAATGGGAGGGCGCGGTCAGCGAAGCAGGGAACGTTTTCGGTACCTACATGCATGGTATTTTTGATAACTTTTCCTGGACCAACAAACTTCTAAACGGTTTGCGCCGCCGCCGGGGTTTATCCGAACAAAACAGCCCCCTGCCCGGCACCTACCAGGATTTCAAAGAGCAGGAATATGACCGTCTGGCCAACCTGGTCCGCGAAAATTTAGACATGGAGCAGGTATTCAGAATAATAAAAAAAGAAGTATAAAAACTCAACGGATTATGGCTGAGCAGTTACACAATTTTTTAAAATGAAATGGAGGCTGATTTAATAATGAGCGAAGAGCAAAAAATGGAACAGGAACTGAATAACCTTATAGAAGCAATACAACCGCTTGATGAAGCAGCAATGGACAAGGCCAGAGGCCGCATGGATATCCTGACCAAGCCCCAGGGCAGCCTGGGTAGAATGGAAGATCTGGCCGTGCAGCTAAGTGGTATTACCGGTGATTATTTCCCCGTTGATACCAGGAAAAGGGTAGTCGTAATGGCTGCCGACCATGGCGTGACCGAGGAGGGAATCAGCGCTTACCCTTCCGAAGTAACCGCCCAGATGGTAGCTAACTTTACCGGTGGCGGGGCGGCAATCAATGTACTGGGCCGCCAGGGTGATGTTGAAGTAGTGGTGGCCGATATCGGGGTGAAAGTTGATAGCAACCTGCCCGGAGTCAAAAGGGTGCGTATCAAAGCCGGCACCGATAATTTCCGCCGCAAACCGGCGATGAGCCGCACAGAAGCGCTCCAGGCTATTGCGGCTGGGATTGAGTGTGCCGAAGAAGCTGCTTTAGACGGGGTTAAGGTCCTGGCAACCGGAGAGATGGGCATTGGCAATACCACGGCCAGCAGTGCTGTGATGGCAGCCCTGACCGGTTACGAAGCTTCCCTGGTTGTCGGGCGGGGAACAGGCCTGGATGATGACAAATTGCGTCATAAACAGGAAGTGGTTACAAAAGCGCTGGAGCTGCACCAGCCTGATCCCGCCGATCCGCTGGCAGTCCTGCACCTGGTAGGCGGCCTGGAAATAGCTGCCCTGACCGGTCTGGTATTAGGTGCAGCCTGCAAAGGTATACCAATTGTAATTGACGGTTTTATTTCCAGCACTGCTGCGCTTGCTGCGGTTAAATTCTGCCCGCGGGCCTGGCATTACCTGGTGCCCTCGCACCTTTCGGCAGAATCGGGCCATGCCCTGCTCATGGACTATCTAAATCTTAAGCCCTATCTGAATATGGGGATGCGGCTGGGTGAAGGAACGGGCGCAGTTTTAGGAATGCACCTGGTTGAAGCGGCAGCACGTGTCACCCTGGAGATGGCTACATTTGAAGATGCTAAAGTCAGCAACAGGGATGACAGCAATGTCAGTTCCGATTCGAAGGGAGCACAATAAAAATGGATCTCTACCTGGTTCGCCATGGTGAAACGGAATCTAATATTGAGCGGCGTTACCAGGGCTGGAGTGAATCGCCTTTATCCCAGGCCGGGATCCGCCAGGCAGAGAAAGCAGCGCACTTCCTGGGCAGGCAGAACTTGAGCGGTCTCTACTGCAGCGACCTGAGCCGGGCCTTCCATACTGCCCGGGTAATCGGTAGTTCCAGTGGTCTTAAGCCTGAAGTTACCCCCCTGCTGCGGGAAATTAATTTTGGCCGCTGGGAAGGGATGACCTATGATGAAATTGAGCAGCAGTATGGTAATGATATCAGGAACTGGTTGGACGATCCCTTCAACCGTTCCGCACCTGATGGAGAGACCCTCGATCAGGTCTGTGCCAGGATGAAAAGCTTTCTTGAACATCTTGAACAGCAGGGAAATGAAGGTCAGAGCTTTGCCGCAGTTAGCCATGGCGGTTCGATCAGGGCCCTGCTTTTCAATGTTCTCGGTATGGATACAGCCGGTTTTTGGGATTTGAAAGTTGCGAATGCTTCGATTAGCCTGATTTGCAGGGAGAATGGCCGTTTTAAGGTGGCCTATTATAACCGGACCGACCATCTTGCATAAATTAGCAGGAAATGAACTGCCCATCGGCGAAAACATTATTTCAGCAAGTTAAACTGTTATCTGTAGAATAGTGGAGGTGCCTAGATGGCAGATCAAGAAAGAAAATATAAAAATTGCCCCTTTTGTGCTGAAGAAATTTTAGTCGGAGCAATCAGGTGTAAACACTGCAAATCTGACCTGGAAACAGCGCCACCGGTTCCCCCGGTGCCTTCTCCATCCATGATTGGCTACCAGGAGGAAAAATTCCCTCCTGGCGTGGAAGAGCAGGAAGAAGATGAAGGCCCGCCAACCCCGGTCAGTTATGGTCATGGGCCTCCGCCGACACCACCGCAGGATAGTGGTCCTCCGTCTCCTCCTGTGCCCCCGCCGCCTACTGCATCACAGCCTGCAGGAGAAGAGTACCAGTACCCAAAGGCAAGCTCCGGCATGAGAATTCTTGCTTATATCATAGACAGTATCATCGCGGGCTTACCCCTGATGATCCTGATACCCCTGGCCATAATTCCATTTTTTACTTATACCCAGGTTACAGGACAGCCAGGTGGGCCTTCCCCGGCCGGTCCCAACGTAATTGCAGTTATCTTTATGGTAATAATTGTTCTGCTCGGCCTGGCCTGGAGCCTTTTTTACTACCTGCTGCGCGATGGATTTGGCGCCGGGCAGAGCTGGGGCAAAAAGATCTGCGGCCTGATGGTTGTGAATCTTGATGATAATATGCCCTGTGATAAAGGAAAATCTTTTGTGCGCAATATCGTAATCTGGGCCCTGAGCG
>PXBM01000224.1 GCA_003566935.1 Syntrophomonadaceae bacterium
AGTAATTTATATATAGAGATAAACAAACCAGGGAGAAGAAAGTTTTTATTAACTAAGAGATTAACGAAAAATAATGAAGTCAACTTAACAGTGAAAGTGAGGTTGTTAAAATGCCAAAATACAATAGGAAGGGAGCAGGGGCAAAATATCCAATAATTTTGCTATCCACCCTAATTATCATTCTCCTGCTTGCTTCTCCTGTGTCGGCGGTAACATTGGGTGATGTTACCGAAAATGATAATATAAATGTGCAGGATGTTGTGCTGGTTATGCAGCACATTCTGGGTATTGCTGATCCTGAACTGACTGCTGATCAAAGGAGAGCAGCTGACGTCAATTGTGATGGAGATATTGATGTTAACGATGCGACCCTGATCATGCAGAAAGTGCTGGGCTTAATAGATGAGTTTCCCTGTGATGACCCGGATGTTGACCTCAGTTTTTCAGCTAAAGCAACTGGCAAAAAAGTAGTTACAATTACTTTTAACAAGGCAGTTGCCGATCCTGATGATGCTGAAATCAGGTTAATGCGTGAACCATCGACAATACCTATTTCCCTTGTTACCACTACATGGAGCGATGACCGCAGAGAGGTCGAACTTGAAAGGTCTGTCAACTATGTTCCCGGTGATTATAAACTTACCATATCCGGTCTTGATCTTGAAAAAGTTCACTACGAATTTAAAATAGAATCTGAGCGGGTAGGCAGCATTTCCATAACTTCTCCCAATCTTGTTGTCGAGCCAACGAACGCCCGTCTGGCCCGGGGACACTACCGGGTATTCAACCAGTATGGTGAAGATATAACCTCGCACTCACTGGCTAGAAACCTGCGCTGGACTAGTTCCCTCGGCGATGCAGCTTCGGTTGTTGATGATAATGAGGGCGTTGTAAGGGTTAATGTTGCCGTATGGTATACACCGTTTACGCTCTCCGATGAACTGACTTTAACAGTGGTCGATCCGTCATCCGAAGTGAAGACCACCCGCAAGGTCGGTATCGTTGATACAATGGAAATCAGCTCCTTTAAATTCGGAGAGATAACTCCGCTTCCACAACCAAGACGAGTGGTTGAGGTTGGCTGGAATCCGGCAGCGAAAATCCTGATCGACAGGGCCATGGATGAGCACGGTGTAAATCGTAATACCTACGGTGAAATTCTGGGCCAGATCAGCCTTGTATCTTCAGACAGCAATGTCGGCGTATATCTACGCGACAAGGACTATGGCTTTAACTCCGATAAACAGGCAGCTATTTATGTCGACACTACTGGTATTAGTACCGAGAGAACCATCAGTATATCAGTAATTAGCAATAAAACTGGTGAAAGGTTCCAGATGCCGCTGACTATCGGTGAAGATCCTAAAGCACGTGGCGTAGAAATCGGTTCTATTGAAGATGGCAGGGCTTACGGTGATAGAAGTGATGTAATTGCTTCCGGTGACGGGACCATTTATTTGCCGCTTACAGTTAGGGATCAATACGGCGATGAACGGAGACCCTGGCAGATTGCTGCTGATTATCTGAACGGAAGGTTTAGATTAGAATCCAGTAATCACACCGTAATTCACCCCGACGATCTAAGCATTGAAACAGCTTACGATAGTGCTTACAGGGGCTACCTGAAGATAGATCGTATCGGCGCTGTTGGCTATTCAAATATCACCGTTAAACTCGTTGATACAGACCATTATGACATTAGAGAACTGGTTGTTTCTCCGCCGAGAGAACCTGCGGAGATTCATCTGCCAAGAGCGATCACCAGGTTGACACCACCATATTATAGAATAGCCCAGGGTCAGTCTGAGAGCTTCCGCTTCCTCTATAACGACCAGTATGGCGATAGTTACGCAGCAAAAACAGCAGATAATGATAACTTCCAGGTTAGCGTTAGCATTGATCAGTATTCTGTTGAAAGCCATGCCGGAGCGCTATCACTGACTCCGACTGGTATAGAGGCAGTGACTTCAGCTCAATTAGAGGATCGTTACACGATGACAGCACATGACGACAGGACTGGAGTATCTGTAATTCGAGGCGTGCTACAGGATAGAGACGGAAGAGATCTATTCGAAGCCAAAACATACATCGAAGTTGTAGAAAGAATAATTGCCCGCCTGAGAGACGCCCGTGTAGATGACCTGGTCGGCGACCAGGCCGGTCAAACCCAACAGTTCAGGTTTACTGTAGAAGGCCGGATGAGCTTCGGTACAGAAGTGACAATCGATATAGACGACAGCAAGGGAGTCAGGTACAGCGACGATCCTGCAGACTATACTGTCACCGGCGCTTCAGGTGAGATTACAGATGTCAGTGTTGGTGCGCTGGGTAGAAACCCGGTTATTACCTTTGAAACAAGGCAGCTATTCATTCTTGACGGTAGAGAAGTAATCATTACTGCCCGGGATGTAAATACAACCAGGCTTGATGATCGTAATATCGAAGTTGTATTTACAAGAAAAGACAGTGATGCAACAGCTGTAACCACTTTTAATGCCGACTTACTACCCTAAAAACAGGGAAGTAAGGTTAATGAATAACCTGTTTGAGAAAAGATGATTGCATGCGGCGGCGATATCCGTATCGCCGCCGCTGTATCCCTTGATCAAGCATTTCCACAGTTAAAGTTGCCGTACCTATAAGATACAAAGACGCAGCTTTAACCGTTTGAGATAAAAAATTAAATTAGAAAGTGAGGGTTAATAATGCAGTCTTTGGTCAAGCTATTCAATAGAAGAACCGGGGCGAAAACAGCTGTGGTCCTGATTACCATAACTATTTTAATCATTACCTTCGCATCCATGACAATCAGCGCCCCGGAGGTAACGTACGGGGACGTAAATCAGGACGGCAGCATCGATGTCAGGGATGTTGTACTGGCCATGCAGTACATCATCGGACTAAAAGACCTGACAGAGGATCAGTTCAAGGCAGCTGATGTTAACAAAGATGGCAGCGTTGATGTCCAGGATGTAACCATGATTATGAGGCATATCTTAAAAATCGAAACTATCGGTTTAGCAATTAAAAGCGTAGAAGAAGTTCAAATTAATGTATTTGTTAACAACCCAGCTGAAAGACTTTATTTCCCCAGTAAAGTTTTGGCTACCTTAGAAGATGACAGCACAAAAGAAATTGATGTGAAATGGGATGAAACCTCTACACCTCCTTACGTTAAAGAGGAGGAAGGGGAATATGTTTTTGAAGGCGACCTGGTAAGTATTCCCTGGGGAATCACTAACCCTGACGGAATCAGGGCAAAAGCGGTGGTAAATGTATTAATTTTCGATCCCAGCTTCCCCTATCCCCGGCC
>PXBM01000282.1 GCA_003566935.1 Syntrophomonadaceae bacterium
CCTGCACTTGATGATAAGCCCACTCAAGCCACTGCATAGCTATTTCCAGGTCTGTTTTATCAACCGTGGCCCCGCACCAGAAGCGCAGTCCGCCCGGGGCATCGCGGTAAGAAGATACATCATATGCTGCTTCTTCAGCTTCCAGTAATTTAATCAATTTTTTTAACTGGTCTGCTTCCAGGCCAACCGTCAGGCAGACACTGGTATTTGAGCGAATAGTGGGATCTTCGGCCAGAAAATTAATCCAGTCGTGCTCATCCACAAAGCCTTCAATAACTTTTAGATTTTCCATACTGCGCTTGATCAGGCCTTCCAACCCGCCAACACTTTCAGCCCACTTTAAGGCATCCAGGTAATCCTCATTGCAGAGCATGGAAGGGGTATTAATGGTAGAGCCTTCAAAAATATCTTTCATCAGGCTGCCGCCTTTTGTCAGGCGGAATATTTTAGGCAGCGGCCAGGGTGGGGTATAGCTTTCTAATCTTTCAACGGCACGGGGTGAAAGGATCAACATGCCATGAGCGGCTTCCCCTCCCAGGACTTTCTGCCAGGAAAAAGTGGCAGCATCTATTTTGTCCCAGGGAATTTCCATGGCGAAGACTGCCGAGGTGGCGTCACAGACTGTAAGCCCTGTTCGCCCTGCAGGTATAAAATCACCTCCGGGAACTTTTACCCCGCTGGTAGTACCATTCCAGGTAAAAATAACATCATGGTCAAAGTTAACTTCTGCTAAGTTGGGCAGCGAACCGTAGTCTGCCTCAAATAAACGGACATCATTCAGCTTAAGCTGTTTGGTGATATCATCGGCCCAGGTTTTACCGAATGACTCAAAAAAGATTACATCTACCGGCCTTTCACCGAGTAGGTTCCACATGGCCATTTCAAAAGCCCCGGTATCTGAAGCGGGGACAATCCCGACCAGGTAATCTTCAGGCAGGTTTAAAATTTCTTTTGTTTTTTCGATGGCTTCTTTCAAGCGTGCTTTACCGGAACTGCTGCGGTGTGAGCGGCCCAGCGGCGCTGCATCCAGGTTTTCCAGTTTATAGCCGGGCCTTTTGGCGCAGGGGCCTGATGAAAAATATGGCCGGGCTGGTTTTTTTGTCGGTTTGGTGTGCATTATTAATCCCTCCAGGTTAGAAACATTTACAAGTAAAATAATATATTAGCTGCGATTATAAGTAAACAAAAACATTAGCATATGTTATACTAAACGACATAAATGAAAAATATTATCAATTGTTTAGGACTTTGAAGCACTAAAAAAGGCGATGCTTTCAGATAAACGAATAAAATATTCAATAAGGGAGTTGAACTTTAATGAAGATTTCGGTGGCCTTAGCATTGCTTGTGATGCTGTTGGTCAGCGGTTGTGCCGCCATGCAGACAGAGAATGCTAGGGATATTGAAAATGATGCAGATGGCCAGGTGATTAATGTAGTAACAACAATTTATCCCCTGGCCGATATCGTTAATGAACTGGGTGGAGATCATTTAAATGTCAGCTATCTATTACCGGCCGGGGCCAGTCCCCATACCTATGAACCCACTGTGGAGCAGGCTAAAGAAGTTGAACGGGCTCATTTATTTGTCTATATCGGTGCCGGGCTGGATGATTGGGCGGTTGATCTGGCCAGGGCAGCGGAGCCTGGCCCTGAGCTCCTGGATTTATCGGAGGAAGTTAATTTGATTGAATCTGCCGGCTACCACAGTATTAATAATGATGACCATGACCACGATGATGGTCATCATGCCTGCGATCATGACTGTGACCACGACCATCATGATTGCGACCATGATCATGGTCCGGACGATCCCCATTACTGGCTTGATCCAACTATTATCCGAGATGATGTCTGCCCCGCAATATCTGGTCAATTTGCAACAATCGATCAGGAAGGCAAAGATTATTATGAAGAAAAGCTAAACAGCTATCAGGATGAGCTTACAGCCCTGCATGAGGACATTGAGTCAGCAGTTTCCGATTTTTCTCACCAGGGTTTTATATCTTTTCATTCTGCCTGGCAGTACTTCGGCCAGCGCTACGGCCTGGAAGAAGTTGCTGTTGTAGCACAGTTTCCTGGCCAAGAACCTTCAGCCGGCTGGGTGGCTGAACTGGTTGGCATAATCAGGACGGAAGATATTGGCGCTATTTATGCCGAACCTCAGTTTCCGGTGGCCCTGGCTGAAAGAATTGCAGAAGAAAGCGGGATCGATGTGAAAATTATAGATCCTCTTGGAGGAGAAGATGTGGAGGGGCGTGAATCTTATCTAGAAATGATGCGTTTTAACCTGGCCGCTTTCAAAGATGCCATGTAATAGACTGACTTAAGGTTTTTTAATAGAGAGGCTGAATTAAATGAAAGACATTATCAGGGCAGAACGGGTCCAGGTGGAACTGGGCGGTAAGAAGGTTTTAAAGGATATAACCTTTACCGTGCCAGGTGGTGAATTGACCGGTATTATCGGCCCGAACGGAGCCGGTAAAACAACACTTTTGCGAGCTGCTCTCGGCCTGGTGCCGATTAGTAAGGGGCAGCTGGAGGTATTCGGAGTCCCTGTTGAGAAACTGAGAGAGGTGCGCCCGAGAATTGGTTATATGCCTCAAAGACAGTCGTTCGAGAGGCGGTTCCCCCTTTCAGCGGCCGATGTGGTTGCCGGCGGCCTGCTAACTCCTGAGACCATGCTGCGTCGTATTCCCGGAAAAGATGAAAAAATTAGAACAGCTCTGCACTTTGTGGGAATGGAAAGTTACTACAAACGGCCTTTTCAGGACCTTTCCGGCGGTGAACAGCAAAGGGTTCTCCTGGCCAGATCCCTGGTCCGCCAGCCTGAGCTTTTAATGTTGGACGAACCCAATGCCGGCCTGGATTTCCCGGCCCAGCAGAGCTTTACCGAACTGATCCAAAGTCTGAAAAGGGATAAGGGCCTGACAATATTACTGGTTTCACATGACCTGGTTTCAGTTGCTTCTGCGGCAGACCAGCTGGTCTGTATCAACCGGACCATGCATATTCACGGGCTTCCTGTTGATGTGCTGCATAGTCCTTGCCTGGACGAAGCTTACCGTTGCCAGTTTGATTTATTAAGCACCCTGGGTAAAGGGGGCGGCAGTTCTTGAGTGAAATATTGGAATATGGATTTATGCAGCGTGCACTGCTGGCGGCCCTTTTGGTAGGGACGCTTTGTTCTACCATATCATTTTTTGTTGTTTTAAAAAGGCTCTCCTTTCTGGGAGCAGGTATATCTCATACTGCCCTGGGAGGAATAGCCCTCGGATTAATCACAGG
>PXBM01000166.1 GCA_003566935.1 Syntrophomonadaceae bacterium
AACAACCGCTTTTGCCTTGATTCCTTCAGGGTTTGTAATTCCCCAGGGAATGTTAACCAGGTCACCTTCAAAAACATATTCCCCTGCTTCTTCCTTGATGTAAGGAGGATTCGAGGTTTCATCCCACTTTACATTGATTTCTTTAGTGCTGTCATTTTCTAGGGTAGCTAATACTTTACTGGGGAAATAAAGTCTTTCAGCTGGATTATTAACAAATACATTAATTACAACTTCTTCTACACTTTTGATTGTCAAACCCATTGTTTCAATCTTCAAGATATGCCTCATAATCATTGTCACATCCTGAACATTAACTGCACCGTCCCCGTTAACATCAGCTGCCTTGAACTGATCCTCTGTCAGGTCTCTGTGTCCTGTAATGTAATGCATAACCATAACAACATCCCTGACATCAATGCTGCCGTCCTGATTTACATCCCCGTACTTTATTTCCGGGGCACTTGTTGTCATGGATGCAAATGCTATGATTATAATTGTTATGGTAAGCAGGACCACAGCCGTTTTCGCCCCGGCTCTTCTATTAAATAGCTTGACCAAAGACTGCATTATTAACCCTCACTTTCTATTATAATTTTTTATCTCAAACGGTTAAAGCTGCGTCTATGTATCAATAATACCGGCAACTTTAACTGTGGACATGCTTTCACAAGGGATACAGCGGCGGCGATACCAATATCGCCGCCGCAGGCTTCTATTTCTTTCCAGCTGCTTTTAAACAGCTTATTTCAGGGTTAAAGTACCATTACCATTTATTGCATGCTTAAGGACGCACATCAAAAGTGGTAATTGCGGTTGCATCACTATCTTTTCTAGTAAATTCAACTTCGATGTCCCTTTGATCTGGCCTTGTTGCATTTACATTACGGACAGTCATGACAACTTCACTGTCATCCGGAATGAATAGCTGCCTTACTTCAAAGGTAATAATCGGGTTCTCACCATCTCTTCCAACGCTTATATCTGTAATCTCGCCTCCAGTGACACTATAGTAAATAGGATCGTCGCTGTACCAGACTCCCTTGATGTCTTCTATCGCGACTGTTACTTCTGTACCGAAGCTCATCCGGCCATCTACAGTAAACCTGAATAGCTGGGTTTGCCCAGGTTGGTCACCGGCCAGGTCATCTACATGAGCGTCTCTCAGGCGGGCGATAATTCTTTCTACAACTTCAATAAATGTTTTAGCTTCAAATAGATCTCTTCCGTCTCTATCCTGAAGCACGCCTCGAATCATAGAAACACCGGTTCTGGCATCATGAGCTGTCATCGTAAAGCGATTTTCTAACTGAGCAGAAGTTACCGACTCTATACCAGTCGGAGTAAGTGATAGTGCTCCGGCATGGCTTTCAACAGAGTACTGCTCTATACTAACTTCAACCTGGAAGTTATCATTATCGGCTACTCTTGCAGCGTAACTATCGCCATACTGGTCATTGTAAAGGAAACGGAAGTTCTCAGACCTTCCCTGAGCAATCCTATAGTAAGGCGGAGTTAGCCTGGTAATTGTCCGAGGCAGGTGAATTTCTGCAGGCTCTCTTCTTGGTTGTACAACCAGTTCACGAATGTCGTAATGGTCAGTATCAACTAGTTTAACGGTTATATTAGAGGAACCGACAGCACCAATTCGATCAATCTTCAGGTAACCTCTGTATCTACTATCATAAGCAGTTTCAATACTTAGATGAGCAGAGTCAATAACATTGTTATTACTGGATCTTAATTCAAACCTTCCATTGAGAAAATCAGCTGCAACTTGCCACGGTCTGCGTTGTTCACCGTATTGATCCCTGACAGTTAATGGCAAGTAAATGGTACCGTCACCGGAAGCAATTACGTCGCTTCTATCTCCAAAGGCCCTGCCGTCTTCAATAGAACCGATTTCAACACCGCGGGCATAAGGATCTTGGCCGATTGTAAGCGGTATCTGGAATCTCTCGCCAGTCTTATTACTAATTACAGATATGCTGATCGTTCTTTCAGTGCTAATACCAGTAGTATCAACATAAATTGCTGCCTGCTTGTCTGAGTTAAAGCCATAATCCTTATCTCGCAGGTATACACCGACATTAGTGTCGGAGGATATAAGGCTGATTTGACCCAGAATTTCACCATAAGTATTACGGTTTACTCCGTGTTCATCAAGAGCCCTGTCAATCAGAATTTTCGCAGCCGGGTTCCAGCCCACTTCAACTACTCGTCTTGGTTGTGGAAGCGGAGTGATTTCTCCAAACTGGAAGGAACGTATTTCCATGGTATCAACGATACCAACCTTACGGGAGGTTTTTACTTCTGATGAAGGGTCAACCACAGTTAGTGTTAGTTCATCGGAGAGTGTGAATGGTGTAGCCCAGGGCTTGACATCAACTTTAACGACACCACTGTTGTCATCATAAACATCAGCTACATTGCCAAGAGAGCTGGTCCAGCGCAGGTTTTGGGCCAGTGTATGCGATGTAATATCCTCATCGTACTGATTGAATACCCGGTAATGCCCCCTGGCCAGGCGAGCGTCAGTTGGTTCTACAACAAGATTTGGTGAAGTGATGTTAATGCTGCCTACCCGTTCAGATTCTATTTCAAATTCATAGTGAACTTTTTCAAGATCGAGACCGGATATTGTAATCCGGTAATCACCTGGAACATAATTGACAGATCTTCTGAGCTCAACCTCCCTGCGGTTTTCGCTCCACGTTTTGGTAACAAGAGAAATAGGTGTTGTCGATGGTTCACGCATGATCCTGATTTCAGCATCATCTGGATTGGTTACTGCTCTATTAAACGTAATAGTAACAACTTTTTTACCAGTTGGTTTTGCTGTATAACTGAGTTTTACATCTGGGTCTTCACAGGGAAACTGATCTATTATGCCCAGGACTTTCTGCATAATCAAGGTTACGTCGGTAACGTTAATATCTCCATCACAGTCAACGTCAGCTGCTAACCTTTGATCAGCAGTCAGTTCAACCTCATCAGGTTTCAGAATATACTGCATAACCAGGACAACATCCTGCACATTTATACTGCCACTCTCGGTAACGTCACCCAGTGTTACCGCAGACACAGGAGAAGCAAGCAGGAGAATAAAAATTAGGGTGGCCAGCAAAATTAATGAATATTTTGCCCCTGCTCCCTTTCTATTATATTTTGGCATTTTAACAACCTCACTTTCACTGTTAAGTTGACTTCATTATTTTTCGTTAATCTCTTAGTTAATAAAAACTTTCTTCTCCCTGGTTTGTTTATCTCTATATATAAATTACT
>PXBM01000057.1 GCA_003566935.1 Syntrophomonadaceae bacterium
GACATTACAATAATATTGCAGAGCTTATTAAGGAAATTCTGCATTTTATCATACTGGTTTAGCAGTTTACGCCTGTGCTGTTCCGTTAAAGCAAGCAGCGAGATTGTGCCGATTTTCTTTTCATTAAAGATGATCGGCTGCATCAGGAAAGCCAGCACAGTACAGTTTTTAGAGTAATCACAGTCTCTACAGCAAACTGCCCGGGCTGTATTCTCAACCAGGATGGACTCTTCATTAGCAGAAGTAATTAGCCTGTGAGTCATGCAGCCCTCATCATACCTGGCGCCAACTTCTTTTTCAAAATAACCGCTTCCTGCTACCACTTCGAGATCTTTGCTGATCAGGCCAATTTCTATTTCAACCACACCGGCAAAAGCTGCAGTTACCTGTTGAAGAAAACCCTGAATGCTTTTTAACTCTTTCAAGTGCTGACCTCCCACTTAAAGAAGTATTACCTCGTTACCACAATGCTCTAAGAACTTCTCAAAGTCACTGAATGACAAGCTTACGGTTGCAGTATTAACATTGGGATGAAAGTTAACTGTGCTTGCTTTTTTTAAATCACGATCGACAGCAACGGTTACCGCTTTCTTGTCATCATTAATCAGGCCAAACGGTGATACTGCACCGGTTTCCAGGCCAAGGTGCTCCATTAAGCGTCTTTCCGAAGCAAAACTCAATTTTCCGGCAGCCAGTTTAGCTGACAAATCCTTAATATCAGCCTTTTTTGACTCCTCCAGTATGACCAGGTAATGTTGGCTTCCTTTATTATTACGCAAAAACAAGTTTTTGGAATGAGCACCTTCAATATCCTGCCAGTACTGTTTTGCTTCATCAACTGTATAAACCGGTGGATGTTCATAACGTTTATAAGATATACCAAGCTGCTCTAATAGATCGTACACTTTCTGCTCTTTTTCAGAAATCAATTCAACATACTCCTTTCAACACTGTTTTATGGGGAATTATGCACCAAAATGCTATCATTATCATTTCGGCTTGTCAAATTATCCGTTAATATTTTACTTTCAGACTAGACACAACTAAGCTATAAACTTGTAAAGGCTTTTTTTTCTAAAAAATTATGGCCAGATTGTTATCATAATTCTTGCAAGGAGTATGGCCCTGTATCAAAAATCCAGATCCCTATCTTGTTTTCACCATTTGCTTTTTTTAATTTAAAACGTCCGCATTTCCGGTCAAATAACCATTGCCCGCTGAATTCATCACCGACAGTTGATAAATATGTGCCATACCCATGACGCATATTTTTCCACCAGCGCCCGTTATACCGACTTCCGCCGGGCCAGGTCCGAACACCGTTGCCTTGATATTTGCCTAAATGTAAATCTCCTTCGTAACTGCCGCCGCTGGCATATTTACATGTACCCCAACCATGCAGACGTCCATCTTTCCAGTTGCCCTGGAAAATTGAGCCGTCAGACCGTTTTAAAGTGCCTTCACCATTCCACAACCCCTGTTTAAAACCACCTTCATAGCAGGTGCCATCAACAGCAACAAAAACACCGTTACCATCCATGCGGTCATCGATCCACTGTCCGTTATATTCTTCGCCATCAGGCCAGCACTGAAAACCGCTTCCGTTTCTCTTGGCATCTTTAAATTCACCTTCATACTTAGTTCCATCGGTAGCTACTACTATCCCTTTTCCATGCGGACGACCGTTTTCCAGTTCACCGCTATATTTTGCGCCATCGGCAAAATAAAATATTCCATTTCCGGTAGTATTGCCTTCATCAAAAAAACCGACAAAAGCCGAGCCGTCTTTGTAAACAAGCTTTCCTTCACCATGGGGCCTTTTATCTTTAGTTTCCCCACTGTATCTTGTTCCGTCGGGGTAAAGACATACACCTTTACCGCTGTCACGGCCATGTTCAAAATTACCTTTAAACTCAGTCCCATCCGGGTAAAAAGCACTGCCTGTACCATGAGGGAGACCTTCGTGCAGGGAACCCTTGAAGCGAGCGCCGTCGGCAAAAATAAATTGCCCTTCATCGCTGAAAAGCCCTTCATCAAAAACGCCCTCATAATATGACCCATCATTAAAGTTATATTTGCCATTGCCATGAATCAAGTTTGCTTTCCATAATCCTTCATATTTTCGACCGTCAGGCCAGACTTGTACGCCCTGACCTTCCCGTTGATCCATAACCCATTGACCACTATAAGTTCGGCCATCAGGCCAGGTCATCTTACCTTCACCATCACGCATGGCACTTTTCCACTCACCACTATATATTCTACCATCAGGCCAGGTATAAGTACCCTGACCCTCGTACAAACCATTAACAAATTCACCCTCGTATTTTTCTCCACTGGGCCAATAATAAGTACCGAGGCCATGCATCTGATCATTCTGCCAGTCACCGACGTACTTCCGCCAGTCAGCAAAGAGGTAAGTCCCCCTTCCATTCATGCGGTCTTCCTGCCAGTGTCCTTCATATTTGTCGCCGTTTGACCAGGTAAAAGTGCCCTCACCATGAAAAAGACCTGCCTTCCAGTCGCCGCTGTACCTGCTGCCATCCGGCCAGGTAACAGTTCCCTTTCCGTGAGGAAGGCCATTTAATTTTTCTCCTCTGTATTCACCATCACCGGCAATTTTCACTATTATCTACTGCCTTTCAGAAAGCTTTACAGCTATTTACTTTATTAAAGAATTAACTTGCAGACTGGTCAGAATGCTCTTCAGGCTGCTCCTTTTTTCGCCAGGTAAGATATACCATAAAGATACCCAGTTCATAAAGCAGCATCAAGGGAATCGCCATTAAGACCTGCGAAAAAATATCAGGAGGCGTTAAAACAGAAGCAAAAATGATTATTATTAGCAGGGCAAACTTTCGATTACGGCGTAAAAATGTGGTGGTAATGAGCCCGATGCTGCCCAGGAACCAGAATAAAACAGGCATCTGAAAAACCAGCCCGAAAGAGAACATGAATGAGGTGGTAAATGTCAGGTAGCGGGCTATACTAAAATTCGGAACCAGATCAGCCCCCGAAAAACCGATAAAAAAGTTAAGGGCAAAGGGTAAAACTACGAAATAAGCAAATGACGTTCCGAGACCAAAAAGGATATACATAATAATTGTAAGGAGTACTGCCGCTTTTTTATTTCGCCCAACTACAGTCATTGCAACAGCTACCACTTGGTAGAGTATAATTGGCAGGGTTACAGCTGCACTGGTAATAAAAGCAAGGCGCAGGTTAGCCAGTAGTGCTTCAGAAGGGGTCAGGAATATTAACTGGAGATTATGACCCTGCGCCTCCAAGTTTTGATATGCAAGGTTAGCGGGAATTAAAAGAAACTGCCGAATATAGTCGGCAAAAGCAAAGCTTATTACAGCAAAAACAAAAACTGTAACAACTATGATAATCAGGCGATTGCGTACCTCTTCAAAAGTTCTTAGTAAGTCCTTTTTTTCCATCTGCTTTGCAGTTTCCTCCCCAACTTTACTCGAATATGATTTCCTGTTCGTCATTATCTGCACGGAAATACTCGAGGTAAGTCAAGGCATTTTGATAAATCGTGCTATCTTCGCTTTCCTCTTCAAGAACCTCTTCAAGAATATCTTTGGCAGTATTAATTTCCCCCTGGTATTCACCAAGCAGGATAGCATAATAAAAGCGCTCTTCATTGTCAGCCTGTCCTGATGCCACTCTTGCAGCCATATACTCCTGCAACCACTCAGCTTCCTCTTCTACGAGGCCATCTTCACCAGCAGTTGAAAGCAGCTGAATCAGGGAGAGGTGCAGCATTGGCTCAGGGTTTTCATGCAGTAAATCTTTTGTATACTCCACCTGCTCTTCAATTAAATCTTCACCTGCTCTTTGTTCCAGGTATAAATTGATCAGCTCAATACGATAGGTAGGATTATCGGGTTCCTGTTCAACCAGAGATTGAAAGGTAGAAACCATCTTTTGTTCATACTTCTCGACTGCGTCCTGATCATCAAAAAAGACCTGGTGAACAATGGTCAGATACTGGTAGTTTTCCGCAAGCTCCAGCAAAACAGCCTCAGTAGCCTCATTTTCTTCGAGGTATGACTCAAGGCGCTCCACTTCGCCCTCATAATAGTTTAGATAGTCTTCTGGCTCGGGTTCAGCCTGCTGGTCCGGTAAAGGCGCCCCTCCGCCGACAGCCTGTCCTATATATGCTCCGACCAGAGAAACAACCATACCTAGAGCCAGAATTGCAGCAACTATACCTGCCCAGCGCTGATTTTTAAGGTTTTTCGGTCTCTCTTTTTTAGTTTTTTCTTTTTTAGATGCCAAACTAATCCCTCCGTAATTAACTAGATAAACAGTATTTCAACTGTAAGTAAACCGTTATTTAGATTTTAACTACCCAGCCATATTTAATTGCAGTTACTATATTTTAATTTGCCTTTTACCTTTCCTTTTTAAAACTTTACCAGTAAACGCCCACAGTTTTCACAATACACCATTGCTTCGGGATTGTAAAGATGACCGCGTAAAGCAGATGATATAAAAACCCTGCAACCACCACAAATCTCATCTTCAACCCTGGCCAGAGGCTGACCATTGTGTTTCTCCGCCAAAAGATTGTACCTATCTAAGAATCTTGGTTCAATTTCCTTCACATGCTGGGATCTTTTTTCCTGAAGACCTTTCAGCTCTTCTTCCAGCCTGGCCAGGTTTTTTTCAAGCATTGTTTCCTTTTCCTTAAGGTCCTCGGAAGCACTTTCTACCGCTTTTTTCAACTGCTCCAGAGAGCTTTCCTGTTCTTCTAATGACTCCATCAGTATTAGTATTTCTTCTTCCAGGCCGTTCTTTTCTTCAGCCAAAAGCTCCATCTTTCGCTGCATTTGTTCAAGCTCTTTAACACTGCTAACAGTTCCGTCATACATATTTTCTTTCAGGTTTTTTCTATCTTCGACAATTTTTAGTGTGCGCATTTCAAGGTTTTTAAGTTTTTTCTGATCTTCTTTAAAAAGTAACTCCTTATCCGTTAATGATTGTTTCAATTCTTCCAGCCTGGCTAATGCTTCATCCACCCCGCTTAAAGCAGGGGCTTCTTCGATTTGCTGCTCCGTTGCCCTGATTCCCAGATCCAATTCCTGTAGATCCCATAGTAACTTTAGCTGCATCAGCTTACACCCTTTCATGTTATAAATGCATAAGAAAAGGGTAGGTTTTTACCTACCCTTTAGCTGTTCCATTTTGCCGTGCCCGAAGTTTGCAAGCAAACTTCGGTTTCATAGCCATCACCCTGCAGATTCCTTTCCAGGTATTGCTGCAGGTAAGCAATACCCGGCCACTCAGTAGCATCGTGACCTGCATCCACCAGGGACAGGTTGGATGACTCAGCCTGTTTCAAATCATGGTAGCGGAAATCACCGGAAATAAAAAGATCCGCCCCCTGTCGTACAGCTTGATCAATTAATGAACCGCCGCTTCCGCCACAGAGAGCTATTTTTTTGAAACGATCTTTGCTGCCAGTCCAGTAACGCAAACTGTTAGTATTAAGTCTTTCACGGCATAACCTTACAAGTTGTTCCAGGCTAATTGCTTCTTCCAGGTTTATAATTAAACCCAGGCCAATCGTTTCTCCTTCCAGATCAAGAGGATATAAATCATAAGCAACCTCTTCATAGGGATGCGCCTCAAGCATTTTGTTAATTACAGCTGAGCGCTTTGCAGAGGGAAGGATAGTTTCCATCCTTGATTCATCAACTATTTCAAGTTGACCTCTGCTGCCGATATAGGGATTCGTTCCCGCACCAGGCATAAAAGTACCGCAGCCACTTACCTGGAAAGTGCTATGGCTGTAATCGCCGACCTGTCCGGCACCGGCAGCTGCAAGGGCATCGCGAACATTATCTTCATGACCGGAGGGTACGAAAACTACAAGTTTAAGCAGTTGTTCACTTCCAGTAACCTCTAACACTTTAGCATTATTAGCTGGCAGCCCAAGCCTGGCCGCCAATTGAAAAGTAACACCTTCGGGTGCAATATCATAATTAGTATGAGCGCTATAAATATTTAACCTGTTCCTGATCGCATCAGCAACCAGTGCCCCAACGGGCAAATCTTCGTTGACTGAAGAGAATTTCTGGTAAAATAAGGGGTGATGAGTGATAAGAAGTTCTGCCTCTGTGGAAAGAGCTTCATTAACAGCAGCTTGATCGGGATCAAGGGCTACCAGTATTTTTTTTATTTCTGCAGAATTGCTGCCGAGCTGTAAACCGACAGGATCACCTGGCATGGCAATGGATAATGGGGCCAGTTTTTCAAGGTATGAAGTAACTGTTTTTACCGTTGCTTGCATTAACATGATCCCCCTAAGTATTATCTGCAATTATTTCACGGAAGGCCGCCATTAAGCGGCTGCAAATCGGACCAGGAGCCGCTGATAAGTTAATTCCATCTATAGCTAAAATCGGATTAACTTCCATCGTGGTTGATGTAGCCCAGACCTCATCAGCCTTGCTTAATTCCTTTAAACTAAAAGCTTCTTCAGAGAAAGGTATGGATAGATCTCTTAGCAGGCTGAGAACAATATCCCTGGTAATCCCAGGTAAAATGAGATTGTTAGCCGGGTGAGTTCTGACCTGCCCATCTATAACAGTAAAAATATTTGACCTGGTTCCTTCAGTTACGGTTTCATCCTGACGATATAGAATTGCTTCCACCGCGCCCGCTTCCGCTGCTTTCTGTCTGGCCAGCAGGTTGGGAAGCAGGTTAGTGCTCTTGATATAACAGTTTAACCAGCGTTCGTCCGGCAAAGTCACTGCTTTAACCGGTTGAATATCTTCAGCTGCCTGTAGCGGTTCAAGGCCTCTTATATACATAACCAGGGTTGGTGAAGTATTAGCAGGAAATAGATGGTCTCTTTTGGCGCTGCCCCTGGTCAGCTGCATATAGATGTATCCTTCAACACAACTGCTTTTATCAACCAAATCCAAGGCAGTGCTGTTTATATCACTTAACTGGTACGGTAGATCAATTCTTATTGCTTCAGCGCTGCGCTGCAAACGCTCCAGGTGTGCATCCAGGTAAAAGGGCTTTCTCTTATAAACCCTGATAACCTCATAAACGCCATCGCCAAGCAAATAACCCCGGTCTTCAATTGAAATTTTGGCTTCTTCAAGATTGCAGTGTGAACCGTCAATCCAGGCTATATTGTTCAAGCTAATTCAGCTCCTTTTTTCTATAAAGTTACGCTAACATAACTGAGGCGACATGTCCATGGGACATTTAATGCCGGCCCGCTTGCTGGCCATGTTTTGTTTTGCGGCTCCTTATTTTCCTGATCAGGAAATAGAGGGCAATGATCAGAAAAGCAAGAATTAAGATCGGCCATGTAATCAGAGGCATGGTCTGAACCTGGTTAATCCTGTTCGCACTGGAAGCATAGTAAGGATCTATCTCCGGCAGGCCTGACTCTCCCTCTGGCTGACGGGCAGCATATTCCAGGACGGTTCTCCATACTTTCAGTTCAGAATCTTCAACATATACTATCAGATCGTCCAGTTGATCTTCGGTCAATGGACTGCCTTCTGCGTCTTTCAAGACAACTTCAAGCTGGGGCAGCATTTCACCTACCATGGGCAGGAAGGAAAGGATATAGGAATCTGTTGCCAGGGAATACAATTCCTGGTCTCCCCATTCCACAGGCTTATAAAGTTGATCATCAAAGCCCTGCCTGCCATCACCTGTGTATATTTCCGCACTGGTCACAGCTCGTGTGGTAGGAACAGGCAGATCAAGAAAAGGAACTGTCAGGAATGTGGCATTTTGTGGATTGTAATCGTAACGCAGTCCGGAGAATTGAAGAAAGTAGGTATCACCCATCAATTCCGCAAGCAGGACAGCTACTTCCAGGGCCCGGCGAATTTCATCCCCGGTCAAGTATGCCACAACGATTGGATAGCCGGCCGTTCCGTCAGGTCCAAATCCCAGACCAATTAATTCTGTTAAATCATACACTGAAACCTGGCCCAGGGCATGAGGCATGGTTCCGGGCTCAAGGCTGCCACGGATAGACCCGTTGGCCTGTATGGCAAGATCTATATGCTGTCCGGTTTTCTCTTCGGTAACCAGCCGCATTGCATCAGTAACAAAATTGCCAAATGGCGATTCCTGCAGGGGAGGTTTGTTGGGAATAACATAATCAGATAAAACAACCGTTTCAAGAATATGTTCGAACTGCCCATCTGTTTTCTCAGAAAGAAACTGGTTTAGTTTGCCTGTGTAGGTATCGATCATTTCATTTACATCCGGATCAAGGGGAATGCTGTGATCGAGCTTGATCAGGAAAGGTTGTTCATTTTCTCTATTAAGAATACGCAGTTCTTCAGTTTCAGGGTTATATGCCAGTTCCAGCCGCCCAAGGTATTCAAGCAGGGAACCGGCCTGTAAAATTATCGTATCGTTTTCTATAATCGGCTCATAAAGTGCTGTATGGCAGTGTCCACCGACTATTATATCGATTCCGTCGACATCTAAGGCCAGGTCAATATCTTCTTCAACCCTGGAATGGGTTATCGCTATAATCAGCTTGGCACCTTCAGATTTCAGTTGTTCTACCATTTGCCGGGCTGTCTCATGCTGGTCTTCAAACTGGACCGGCTCATTGGCGGTAGTGTATGATACAGCCTGCTTGCCGATCAGGCCAAAAAGCCCAACTTTCAAACCATTATCCAGTTCTATCAGCTCTTTATCCCGGTATAAATCATTAGCTTTTAAGGAATGTTCAGGAGGGGCAGCTGTATTTGAAGCCAGTACCACTGTCTGGTCATGTGCTTCCGGGTAGCCGGCTTCCATGAAGTATTCTGCTAGTATGTCCGGCCCGTAATCGTATTCATGGTTGCCTATAACAACTGCATTATATCCAATAGCCTGCTTGATTGTTATCTCCGGAGCGTAACCCTCGGGGATAAGCCAACTGTATGCAGAACCACCGATATAGTCTCCGGCAGATAAGAGCAGTACCGGTTCCCCGCCTGCAAGCTTTTCATTCCTGATTTCATTTACTGCCGAAGCAAGACGAGCATACCCGCCGATAGTCGGATCTTCACGGTAAGGATGATAATCAACCGTTGGTGAATGAGGAATTAATGCCCCATGCTCATCGTTGGTGTGTAAGATTGTCAGGTATACTTCTCCGGCTGAAGAACTGCCGGCAAAAGAGCTATTGGCATATACAAAACTGAATATAAAAAATATGGTTAAACTTAAATATAAAAACATAACAACCAGCTTAATGCTCTTTTTAAAAATCAGCAC
The DNA here is from genome assembly GCA_003566935.1 of Syntrophomonadaceae bacterium. Lineage (GTDB taxonomy): Bacteria > Bacillota > Dethiobacteria > DTU022 > DTU022 > T3SED10-7. The sequence continues at coordinate 9,268 of PXBM01000057.1, forward strand.
GATTACACCCCTTGACATTATTGAATAGGTAATAGTTCAAGAAAAAGTTCCATCTTACCTCCACAGGCCATGCCCTGCTCAGCAGCAGCATCCGCATCGAGATCAAGCCTGATAAGTTCTGATTTGCCCCTGTCCAGGCATACCATTGCCTCACGTCGAACATCGGCTTCGGCACAACCACCACCGATAGTCCCGATTAAGTGTCCATCAGGATAAATAATCATCTGGGACCCTCTTTTGCGGGGCGTCGAACCCCTTGCTTCGATGATAGTGGCCAGAACTGCTGGGGCACCATTTTCCTCAAGAGAAACAAGCTCACGCATAACCTTTTCCTGCACTTCCTCTCCCCTATTTTCTCCGCGCCGCACCCTGGTTATTTCTGCTAATATGCTGAGCGCTATTTCAGCTTCAGTAACAGCGCCAATCGGTAGTCCTATGGGAGAATATATAGATTCCAGCTGTTCTTTCGAATAACCTGCTTCAGCCAGTTCTTGCAGCTGAGCTTTAACCCTTTTCTTGCTGCCAATCATACCCAGGTAAGCAAACTGCCCTGATAATGCTTTCTCCAGGCACAGGCGGTCATGCTGGTGCCCCCTGGTAACTATAACAAGATAGTCAGAAGGAGAAGGTTCTGCCCGGTCAAGGCCTTTCTCAAAAGGCTCACAAATAATATGATCTGCTTCCGGTTGAACCGTCTGATTGGCAAAGGAGGGCCGATCATCAATTATGACAATTTCAAAGTCAAGGAGTGACGCCATTTTACACAGCGCCTGCCCGACATGGCCGCCGCCTAATATAACCAGGCGGGGAGAAGGATTGTAAAGATGAACAAATAGACGGCAATAATTTTCCTGATTAATATTTATTTCAACTGCGGCGCTTTGACCCTTTTTAAGTTGTTCTATCGCTGCTACCTCTACCTTATCATGACTGTTTTCTCCGATGCTCTTATAAAGAGTTCCGTCTTCACTAATTATTATTTTGCCGCCAATTAAACCAGGGTTGCCCCGGGATTCAATTACTGTAGCGAGGGCTGTTTTCCTGCCGGCGGCAATTTCTTCAGCGATTCTGCCGTATACTGCCATAAATAATCCTCCACGCATTATATTAATCAAAAGCTATTCCCAGAATTTCATGGTTCCATTCTCCAGCAGGCTGTTGTGTAAATCGTAGCTGTTACGTAAATTCTGAGAAATATGACCGGAGGGTGACTCTGCAATATAACGATGCAAATAGTCACGATAGTCGGGATGCGCACACTTATCGATAATAGTTTTCGCCTTTTCTTTGGGCCCCAGGCTGCGCAGATCAGCCAATCCCTGCTCCGTAACCACGACCTGGACCGAATGTTCACTATGATCAGGATGGCTGACCATAGGCACAACGGTGGATATGCGACCATCTTTCTTGGTAGAGGGCGACATAAATATTGAAAGATAAGCATTGCGGGTGAAGTCACCGCTGCCTCCAATCCCATTCATAATGTCTGTTCCACAAACGTGAGTAGAATTGGCATGACCGTTTAGGTCAAATTCCATCGCTGTGTTTATTGCGATGACTCCGAGACGGCGTATAACTCCCGGGTTATTAGACAGTTCCTGGGGGCGCATAACAATCCTCGGCGTAAAAAAATCCATGTTGTTGTAAATCCGCTGTAGGTTATCATCAGAGACAGTCAGGCTGCATGTACTGGCCCCAAGCAAGTGGCCCTGCTCCATCAAGTCCAGGAGGGAATCCTGAAAAACTTCAGTATACATGTAAAAATCGGGCACATCAGGATCATCACCCAGGAACGACATTACTGCATTAGCTATATTACCTACTCCGGCCTGTAAAGGTAAAAACTCGGATGGTATTCGTCCTGATCGCATTTCATCCAGCAAAAAGTCAACAACCTGGTGGGCAATTCTCCGGCTGACTTCATCCGGAGCCCCCAACGGTGCAATACCATCAGGTTCATTATTGTCAATTACCGCTACAATCTTCTTTGGATCAACAGAAGCATAGGGAAGTCCGATCTTGTTTAAAGGATGGTAAATGGGAATCGGGCTGCGGTGTGGCGGTGGCGGTATAATAGCCACATCAGCCATTTCACTTAGACGAACGGAATGATACCGGTTTAATTCAATTATTACTTTCTCGGCTGAACGAAGAAAGGTAGGCGATGCTCCAATCGAAGTGGGCAGGTATATCCTGCCATCAGAAGTAATTTCCGCAGCCTCTATTACCGCCCAATCGATAGTTCCCAAAAAACCAGATTGAATTGCCTGGGGTAGGTGGGACAAATGCATATCAGTAAATTCTACTTTTTGTTCATTGATTTGTTTGCGAAGTGCCTTGGAAGATTGATAGGGGGCACGCCAGGCTACAGCTTCGGCTTCAGCAAGAAGATCATCAAGTTTCCCGGTAGAAGCACCTGAAAGAACATTTAATTTAAAAGGTTCCCCCCTGGCATGCAGTTCCCTGGCCTGGCGTGCCAGGGCCCTCGGTATAGCCTTGGCTGCTCCGGCGGCAGTAAAACCGCTAAATGCAACTGTCTGTCCGTGTTTAATCATCGAAGCAGCTTCTTCTGCAGATATCCTGGGAAAATAAATTGGGCTCATAAGATGATCAGGCCTCCCTGGGCAGCTCTATTTTGACCATTTTACTATATTTCTCCATAAAAAAATACTTGCACTTATTAAATATTGACTTTTACAAGTAATTATTGATGTCTAAAATTAGGGCAATAGTAGGCTTGCCCTTACCTCTTCAAAATAATACTGGTAAATGTTCCGGCTGTGCAGTTACTAATAATGTTTAAAAAAAGGAAGACACTTGTGCGGGACTATCAGTGACCCTGTAAAGCACAGAACTGTCAAATGTTATCTGGTTTTGGGTCGTCAGTGCTACAGGCTTCGGGGCCGTAGGAAGCAGATCATATTGGTGGTCTAATTCAGGTCGAGGCCTGCGCATAATAATTTTCGCCCCGGGAGTGCCGTTTTGCATCAAGTTGTTGAGAACTTCTTTCTTAGGCTCAACCTGGAGAGCAACTATAGCTACGCTATAGTCAAAAGGCAAAGGATCAATACCGTTATAATGCTCTACTGAAATCAGCCGGTTTAAGCCTGTTTTTTCTATACAGCTGCGAGCCACATTAACTGCCTCACTATCGCGATCTACAGCCCATACCTTTGCTCCTGTCTGCCTGGCTATTAATATTGAGGTAAAGGGAATACCGCCGCATCCAATGTTTAAAACTCGATCATCAGCGGTTATCCCGGCCAGGGATATTTCATTATTAACAACTTCGCGATAAAAGTTGGCATATAAGGAAACCAACTGCGGAATAAAGGCAATCTGTTTTTCCATCAAAGCTACTACTTTTGGAATAATGTTCATTAGTAACACTGTCCTTTTCTAACCAAAACGCTTTCAGTCCCCAGGATACGCCCTGTCACGCTGGTTTGAAAGCACTCCGGCCATGAATCGTTAAAAGATTGCTTAAATAAAACGGATAACCATCGCGGCAGGTTCCTGTAAATTAGGACCCCCTCATCCTTTAAAGAGTTTAAAGCCTGCTTGAGAACTTTTCCCTTTGGATAAACATTTAAAGATACCCACACGGCATCATACTTCTTTTGTTTAAAGGTGCAGCCATCACTACAGACTACCTTTATGTTATCTTGCATACCGTTTTTTTCAACAACCTGCCTGGCTTCCCTTACCGCGCAATTATTACAGTCAATAGCTTCAACCTTAAACCCTTTACGGCCGAGGAAAAGAGCAGTATATGGGGAAGGTCCGCTGCCGATATGCAAGATCGTAGCTCCGGACTTTAAACCGGAAATTTCCAATTCCCGCTGAAGCATGTTTTTATAAAACATGTAGAAGTAAATAGCAGAGAAAAATTTGGTTCTAACAGCAATCCTTTCCAACTTTTGCGAAATATTAAAGAAAGGGGATTTGACCCGCTCAGGCTGTTGTTCACAGGGACATTTTTCAGCCAGGTAAGCCCTGTCAGTCCGCATTTCATTTACTTTCACTTACACTCGACTCCTTTATCCAAAAATGAAAGAGGCTGATCTACGTAAGCCAGGTAAGCTGTGGCAAATGCAGAAAACAGCAGTGGAAACCAGTATGTAATTAATCGCGACAAGAGAGCTACAACAAGACCTTCGGCAGGGGAAAATCCATTTAACGAAAACATCAGGGCCATAGTTGCTTCAAATGACCCCAAGCCTCCCGGCAGCAGGGGAACCATACTAACAAGGTAAGCGGTATAAGTGATAACAGCTACTATTAAAAACCCGGCATTTAAACCAAGCATATTTGATACCAGGTATACTTTCAATGGGTAGGCCAGCCAAATAATGGCCGAAATGGATATTAAAAACATTCTTTCACGCTGACAAACCAGGTTTTTGGAATGCTCTGAAGCCTGGTTGGAAAATCGGCCTATAGCAAGCACTTTATTTTTTAAGCCCTGTATTAATTTTCCCTTGATACTATTTGCCTTCTGCTCCGTCCTGTTAATGGTATCAGTTAAATCAATGCCTTCTGTTTTCCGGTGATCTGCCTTGCGAAAGTGCAGCCAGGCAACAAATACAAAGAAAACAGCCAGGAATAAAAAAGCAGTAAAAACAAAGGCCGGAACATCGTATGCAAGAAAAGTTAATCCCAGAATTAAAATGATTAAAATCAAGAATGGCAGCAAGGAGTAAAACTTTAATGCAATCATAATAGCAGTCAGCTTTGCATATGAAATGCCGCTATGCCTGTTAAACAAAAATATTTTAGCTGCCTCGCCTCCAAGCTTTACAGAGGGAGTGACACTTTCCACGTAATTACCGGCCATATTAATTGCCAGTATTCTGCCCAGGGAAAGTTTTTTCTCATTTTTATTAATTAGAAGCTGCCACTGAAATGATGTCAATGAAAGAGTAATC
>PXBM01000066.1 GCA_003566935.1 Syntrophomonadaceae bacterium
ATTTATGCGGTGGAATTTAACATTACCCGGCAGCCAGAGTGCCCGAAATGCGGTGAATTCGGGCGGTTTGCTGCTGCTGACTGCGGTTCTGAATTAATTCCGAAAGAAGAGATTGAGGCGGATTAGGGGAGAAAGAAGAGTAAATTTCTATGAAAACCAAGATTACCGGCATAAAAGTTAACAGGTTAATATTTATAAATGACGAGTGTATTTGTATAAGCAACGTTAATACTCGGGCTGAGTTATGACTTTTCCAACAATTAAAAGCAGCAGGCAGGAATACGGAAAAAGATCGGATAATTTCTTTTACCGCCCGCGAGCGTTTCGCGCAGGATATGAAGATTTCGAAAAAAAGGGAATCAGGGGTTGCCGGAGAGAAAAGCCTATCTCCAAGGTTGAAGTTTTTGCCGCGGTCATTTTGGCCGGGATATTTCTCGTCGTGGTAGCCGGAGGTTGCAGGGAGAAGAAGGAGGCGGGCTCTGCTGGATTCGAATACCCCGACAAACCGCTGGTTACATATTTTAATTGTCTTAACAGAGTGGAAATGGAAGCCGGAGGGGCTGGGGATTTGACCCTTGAAGAAATAGCTTATTACGGTTTTAACAGCGTAAGGATGAGCCATAACACGCCGGAGGATATTTTTTATATTGAGGCAGATTCAAAATATCCCTCTTCCCATGACTGGAGCCGACAGGTTACCTATTTTGAAAAAGAAAACGGTGTTTTTTCCCTGGATGAATGGAACGATAAATGGTTTGAGTGCCTTGGTGAATGGGCGCAAAAACTGGAAGAAAAAGGAATCGTATTGATTTATTCCCTGTTTGACGGAGCGGGATTGAAGTACGACGCGAAGAAGGCCGGCCACTTTGCTTTCGGTGAAAACAACAATCTCAAATGGGATGGCGGCAGTTCGGAAAAGTTTTTTAAATATGAAGGGCAGTGGTGGGAAAAACAGAAAGAAATAATCGCCAGGGTGTTAGAAGAAATCGGCCATTATGAAAATCTTGTTTTGGAATTGGCGAATGAGCCTGATACGAGTTCTGGTTCGGTGGTAAAGTGGCATGAGAAAATGGTAGCTCATATCGCAGAAAAGAAGGCCAAAGCGGGATTGGGCCATTTAAAAATACAATTGAATCCGCGCTGGGACGAACTGTCGCATATAGGCACAGAGTATAAAGTGGTCCATACGCAAAATACTTCCCCCGCGCTTACCCCGAAAGTGGGCCGTGATATTAATCCACACGGTTTCGGAGGGATGCCCGGAAAATCGGGGCGAAGTTCGGATACGGGAAGCTGGCGTGACGGAATAGACTGGTATAAGCACCTAAAAAAAGCTGTGGACCATAATGTTTCATTTGAGGTTCTCGCCCTTGAAGACTCCCGTGAGGTTTACGCCCAGGTAAAGCGATTCATGGAACAAAAAGACTAGCGAGATTAAATCTTGGAATAGATATCAAGTGGGTGTTGGATGAGCTGGGTCTTGGTGAGTTGAAATAGTCAATAGCAGTTTGTTTGAAATAGAGCAGGGAAGCTCAAGGAAATTTGACATAGACCGTTTAATTTGGTAGGCTTAATTTTAGGCGGGCGATTTGTGGCGTATTGCAGCCGCAGGCGTTGGATCTAAAAAATAGTCTGACGTGGAAACAAGGTGCTAAAAAGCCTAACCCTGCGGTAAATTCTATAAAGCCGCAGGGTTTTATGTCATCACTCATCGGCAGTCATACAAGATAGGCAGCGACTCCCAAAAAACACCTCATAAACTCAAGGTTTTCTGGGTGTTCACAGCCTTTTAGCTTACAGGTGGAATTGGAAAGGTTGTTTGTTCTTGACTTGTCCTGCTTCCGGCGTAGTATTAAAGCATACGTGGTTCACTGAATATTTACACTGAATATTTACGCACCTGGAATCAAAAAAGAGAGGGGCTTTATGATTTCTGCCAAAAGCGCCCTGTTAATCTTTCCGCTAACGGGCCGCCCGCCCGCCCGCTCACCGCGCGGCATGCCCGGTGTAAGATCCAAATCTGAAACCGCTTCCGGGATTTTTTTCCAGCACTGCCTGCAAAATATAAAAAGCCTGAAAAGAGCTCTAATTTCTAATGGAAAAAGGCAGGAGAAAGGCTGCCGGCATGATGCGCCGGGCAAATCATGCAAACACAGCCAAATACGATGAAGCCGGGTAAAAATCAAAGAGAGCAATCGCTGGAAACGCTTCCTGTAACCTTTGATGAGCAAAAACTGCTGCCTCCCATATTTTATGAGAATGTCCTGGTCCAGTTAAGTTTCATTAAAAATCCGCCGGACTGTCCCGCCCCGGAAGTTGCGGACCCCTCCCCCGGCGGCCGGGCGCTGGCCCGTGCCGGGGAACAGGAAAAGCCTGCTCTCGGGAAAGAACCCGAAAAAATCCGGCACAGGGACGCTACAGACTATTACTTCAGACAAATGAGACAATTCCCCCTGCTCACCCGCGAGGAAGAGCTTAAACTCCTGTTTGAGCTTGACGGAGCCAGAACAAATTTAAGAAAAATGGTCTGCTCAACCCCGTATATGCAGAGAATGCTTTCGGAGCTTGCTGATAAGGCCGCCGGAGGTAAAATCAGCATAAGGAAAACAGTGAAAACGGGGTTTGCGTGCAAAAAAGCGGATTTCATTAAAAATCTCTCGAAAGCGCTCAAACTCGCCGGAGAGCTGCGGCAATCCGGGGGGAATGAAGCTTCAGGCCCCGGCTGTTTAAAAGTTTTCGAAGCCGTTGAGAAGCTCAACATCAGGCAGGATGAGTTCAACAGCATAGCCGGGCAGATTCAGGATGATTTAAAAATTATGGAAGAGGCTGCCAAAAAATTAAAATCCCGGGCCAATAAAACATGCGAAGAGAAAAGAGCCGCCCGGCTCACAATAAAAGAAATCGAACGAAAATCAAACATGACCCGGGACGCGCTTGCCGGGCTGTCCTCCGCCGCCGCAGAAGAGATTCGCGTCGCCGAAGACAGAAAGAAAAAACTTGTCGAGCATAACCTCCGCCTAGTGGTAAGCATAGCAAAGAAATTCAGCGGACGCGGGCTTCCCCTCGCTGATCTTATACAGGAAGGCAATATAGGAATGCTTAAAGCCGTTGACAGGTTCGACCACCGGATGGGGTTCAAGTTCGCGACATACGCGACATGGTGGATAATGCAATCGGTAAGGAGGGCGATAGGCGACAAGGCAAGGGTTGTGAGGATGCCGGTGTTTGCCGTTGAGATGTTAAACAGAATACTGA
>PXBM01000011.1 GCA_003566935.1 Syntrophomonadaceae bacterium
CCTTAAGGTGACCATAGACAAAATCGAAGTTGGCAGCCAGGCCGTGATGTTGACCGGTAAAGGTTTGGGAGTGCTCGGCCACAAGCTCGAAGGGATGAACTTTAAGCTGCTGCCGGTTGTAGGAGAAACGGTAATATTTGATGATTATACAACGCTGCCCCTGGAGCCGATGGTTGGGGTGATCGGTGTGGCGCCTGAAGGAGAAGAGATTAATTGCGGCACGCCGGATGCTCACGGGGGCAATATGGACACAAAGTTAATTAGACCGGGGGCCGAGGTTTACCTGCCCGTTTCGGTTGAAGGCGGCATGCTGGCCTTGGGTGACCTTCATGCTGCCATGGGGGACGGGGAGGTTTCCGTGTCCGGGGCTGAAGTGCCGGGCGAGGTGACTATTACGGTCTCCCTGGTGAAAGGATTAAAGCTTCAAACGCCGGTTGTTGTAAACAACGGGGTACTGGCCGTGATTTGTTCCAAAGAAAGCCTGGATAATGCGGTTGTCGGGGCAGTGGAGATAATGGAAGAGATCGTAAGGGAGAGAACTGAGCTTTCCACTGCCGAGATTGCCATGCTGATCAGCGTTGCCGGAGAGGTGGCTATATCACAGGTGGTTGATCCCCTGAAAACGGCCCGCTGTGAAATGCCCCTGGCGGTCCTTGGTAACTACGGGTTTAAGCTTTATTAAGGTAAGGCGACGGTACTCCAGGTAGTAGTGATTCTTATAAATCTAACATTTTTAAATTGACTGATTTGCAGGATATGAAAATTGGATATCGAATTTATAACAACCTAGTCAAGTGACATCGATATGACATGCGGGAGGCATATTATTGACAAGTCATTGGGAAAAGCAGCCTCTTAAAGAGCTCCTCAAGATGAGTGAAAAGCTGATCAGGCTTACCGTTGAAGACTTCGACTATCAAATGCTCTGTGATGATCTACATTCCCTGACCGGGGCGAAATTTTCATTAATCAACATCTTTGATGAAAGCTTAGATAAAGCTGAGACTGTTGCTTTGTCCGGCATCAGTGATAACATATCGCAGGCTGCCGGTCTGCTCGGATTTCGGATCCAGGGTGCAAGCTGGAATATTGTATCAGGCAGGATTGGTCAATTAAAAGGCGGCAATTTAATATTATTCAACAATCTCTATGATGCTTCAGCCGGAAATGTTTCCCGACCGTTAGCCGCAGCTCTTGAAAAAGCTTTAAACCTTGGAAAAACATATGCAGTTGAAATTGCCGATGCTGAAGGTAAAGCCCTGGGTGAAGTAGCAATTGTCATGGGCAGGGGTGAAGAAATCCAGCACCCCGAGGCAGTTGAGATTTACACCGGTCAGGTCGGGTTGCTGCTTACACGGCTCAAAGCAGAAGAAGCTTTTTTGAAAGAGCAGCGGGAAAAAGAACTAATACTAGATAATTTGTCTGAGCAGGTAAGTTTTATGGATAATGATATGCGCCTGGTCTGGGCCAATCGTAATGTTCGTGAGCGGCACAATGTAGGGATGGATGATTATAAGGGCCGAATCTGTTATGAGTTGTTCCACGGTTATGATCAACCCTGTCCGGGCTGTTCAGTTCCCAGGGCCCTCGAAACAGGCCGGGTGGAAACCGGTATTACTGTATCCCCGGACGGGCTATTCTGGAACCTGACCAGCAGTCCGGTTTATAAAGAGGATGAAGGGATGTCCGGTGTACTTCACTTTGCCTACGATGTAACTGATCTGAAGACAAGTGAGGCCGAATTAAAAAAGTTAAATCGTGAACTTGAAAAACGGGTTGAGGAGCGAACTGAGGAATTAAAATATTTAATTCATGAACTTGACGCTTTTACCTATTCAGTATCCCATGATCTGAGGGCTCCATTGCGCAGCATCGAGGGATTTTCCCGGGCAATTCTTGAGGATCACAGCCAGGATCTCGACCCGGAAGGCAGACAGTATTTTGAAAGAATAACAGATGCAGTTGATAGGATGAGAAACTTAATCGATGACCTGCTAAAACTATCCCAAGTAACCCGCCATGAGATTAATCAAAGAAAAGTGAATTTAAGTAGACAGGCTGAGATACACATAAAAGAGCTGCAGGAAAAAGAGCCTTATAGAGATGTTCAGGTAGTTATTGATCCCGATGTTTATGTTTATGGCGACCAGGCTTTGCTGGAGATTGCCCTGGCCAACCTGCTTGATAATGCCTGGAAATTTACTGCGGGAGTGGACGGAGCCAGTATTAAATTTGGATCTCAAAATAGCAGTGAAGGTATAATATGCTATGTTCAGGATCAGGGCGTCGGGTTCGATCAAGCCTTTGCCGATAAGCTGTTTTCACCTTTCCAGCGCCTGCATTCCCAGGAACGTTACCCCGGAACCGGCATCGGCTTAAGCATTGTTTCCCGTGTTGTCCGCCGCCATGGCGGTGATGTCTGGGCTGAAGGGCAGCCCGGGCAGGGGGCGACTTTCTATTTTAAGCTGCCGCAAAAAGAAGATAGAGCCTGACCGCTATGATGATTATTAATGCGCAGTCAGGCTCTATTTTTTCAGCTTAAAGTTCCGAGTTGTTTTCCTTCAAGCGGGCATAGATATAGGTGCCGCAGATCATCCCGGCAAAAGTGAACAGGCCGAAAAGCTTTCCTTCACCGATCTGGGCCAGGACTGTGCCCGGACAGGCTCCCGAAGTGCCCCAGCCGAGGCCGAAGATAATGGCACCGAGGATGCTCCATTTCTTTAGCTCCTTGTAGCTAATTCTTAGCGGTTCTCCGCTTTTAACGGGCTCGGCAAACTTTTTTAGAACCTGCATGCCCAGGCCGCCGACTATTATGGCTGTGACCATCACTCCGACCAGGGTGTAATCCTGCCCGACAAACATACCGACGATCAGGTCATATTCTGATGCCCCAACCCGGCTGAGAGCGAAACCAAACAAAACCCCAAATGCCAAAAATCCCAACTTTTTATTCATTACCAGGCACCTCCCAGGAACAGGCTGCGCACGATGTTTGCGGCAATGATACCGCCGATTATAAAGAAAATGGTTGCTAATATGCTTGAGATGTGCAGGTTAGCAATGCCGTGAATACTGTGACCGGAGGTGCAGCCGCCGGCCATGCGGGCTCCCAGACCGAGCAGGGTACCGCCGGCAAAAAAGAAGACTGCGTTTAAAATTCCGGGCCACCCGGCTATAGCTGTGAAACGGCCCATTTCGGTGGTTATCCCCAGGTTGCCGCTTAAAATAGATGAAAGCAGGCCCCCGA
>PXBM01000067.1 GCA_003566935.1 Syntrophomonadaceae bacterium
AAAGATGAACTGAAACAGGCCGGGGTTAACGATTCCAACAGCTTAAGCAAGGCCCTGCTTTCTCACCCGCACCATATAGCTACCGTGACCGGCGATGCCCTACTGCTGCCAGCCGATAATTACGGGGCCAGGATAGCTTATGTCGACTATAAGGGCAGTAAGGTTTATGATGCCTTTCTTGCCGATCGGCCTGCGAGCGGCGAAGAGGAAAAAAACTTTGTTGAAAAACACGCGCCCATGATGATAGAAGGTGCGGAAGCTGTAAGAGAATTTGTTCATTCCCTGAAGAGCGGAAAATTTACTTATAATTCGGAATAGAGATATCACCTGGAGGTACAAAGAAAGGAGTGTTGATTCTAAATCATGGCAGGCGAGGATAATAAAAAGCATTACCGTCTTCTGAGTTGCAACGAAGCTTCAAAGCATCACTTTGAAAGGGCGGCAAATAAGGTTAAGATAGACCGGCAGCATCGCAGCTGGCTGAAAATACCTTTCAGGGAAATTGCCGTTCATTTGCCGGTGGTAATGGATGACGGTAGCCTTAAAATTTTCGAAGGCTACAGGGTTCAACATAATAATGCCAGGGGCCCTCACAAGGGTGGTATCCGCTATCACCCGGAAGTATCAATAGATCATGTTCGCGGCCTGGCATCGTGGATGACCTGGAAAACTGCTTTGCTGAACCTGCCTTTAGGCGGAGCCAAAGGCGGGGTGAAGTGTGATGCAAAAAATATGTCAGAAGGTGAACTGGAAAGATTGACCCGCAAGTATACCCAGGCGATCAGTGTTGATATCGGGCCTTACCAGGATGTGCCGGCTCCTGATGTCAACACTGATGAAAAAGTAATGGCCTGGATGATGGATGAATACAGCAAACTGCGCGGCTATAACCCTGCAGTGGTGACCGGCAAGCCGGTTGATCTTGGCGGTTCGCCCGGGCGGAAGGATGCAACGGGACGGGGAGTTGCTTCTATTGTAGAGCATTGGGCCAATAGTAATAATTATAAAATGGCTGAATCAACAGCGGCAATCCAGGGTTTTGGCAACGTAGGCTACTATACGGCGCACCATTTAAATGAAATGGGTTGCAAAATTGTTGCGGTATCTGATACCGGGGCAGCAGTTGTTAATGAGGATGGTTTTGATGTTGAAAAGCTATTCCGCCACAAGCAGGAAACTGGTTCGGTAGCGGGGTGTCCGGGCTCGACAACCCTGGAAAGCAGTGAAATATTTTCAGTTAGGTGCGACTTCCTGATTCCTGCCGCTCTTGAAAATGCTATCACAAAAGATAATCTGGCAGATATTAAAGCAGCAGTAATTTTTGAAGCTGCCAATGGCCCGACCTGTCCCCTGGTTGAACCGGAACTGGCGGAAAAGGGTATTACCATTGTTCCCGATATTCTGACCAATAGTGGTGGTGTGGTTGTTTCCTACTTTGAGTGGGTACAGAACCTGCAGCAGTTTAGCTGGACCGCAGAGCAGGTCGATCTTGAATTGCAGCGAAAGATGAAAAATGCTTACCAGCGGGTGGTGGATAAGGCTTCTGAGAAAAAAGTATCGCTGCGTATTGCTGCTTACATGCTGGCAATTGAGAAGGTATTGTCTGCAGCCCGGACCAGGGGGGCGTATTGATTAAAGGGCGGTGAGGTTTGGCTATGGAAAAGCAGGGTGCAGCAAAAATTTTAGAAGAAATTGCCGTTTTGCTTGAGCTGAAGGGTGAAAACACTTTTAAGAGCAGAGCTTATTACAATGCTGCCAGGACTGTTGAAATGCTTGGCGAGGATGAACTGGAAAAACTTATTTCTGAAGATAAGCTAAAGGATGTCAAGGGAATTGGCTCTGCTATAAATGAAAAACTGGTGGAACTGGTCTCAACCGGCAGCCTTTCTTATTATGAAGAACTGAAAAAAAGCGTTCCGGACGGTTTGCTGGAAATTCTTAAAGTACCCGGCCTGGGTCCCAGAAAAGTACGGTCGCTTTACGAAATGCTCGAGATTACTACCCTGGCTGAACTTGAGTATGCATGCCGGGAAAACCGCCTGGTTAAACTGAAAGGCTTTGGGAAGAAAACTCAGGATAATATCCTTGAAGGTATTGAATTTATTCGCCGCTACCAGGATCAATTCTTTTACAGTGAAGCCCGCCGAATTGCCGAAGCACTCCTGGACCGGCTAAAAGAGTTCTCCGATCTTGATCAAGCCAGCCTGGCTGGTAGTATCAGGCGCTCCAAGGAAATTGTTAAAGATATTGACCTGGTGGCATCAACCGGTGACCCATCCGGGTTAGTCAGCTTTTTTACCGAACTGCCTGAGGTAGATGAAGTTAACGCCAGTGGAGAAACTAAGGCAGCTGTCAGGGTAGAAGAAGGTATTAATGTTGATTTGCGGGTGGTTAAGGAAGACCAGTTTGCCTATGCCCTGCATCACTTTACAGGCAGTAAAGAACATAATACCGCCCTGCGCCACCGGGCAAAGGGTATGGGTCTGAAAATTAATGAGTACGGCCTCTATAAAGGCGATAATGAAGAACTAATTTCCTGCCGTGATGAAGCAGAAATATTCTCCGCACTGAAGCTGGATTATATCGAGCCCGAATTAAGGGAAAATTATGGTGAGATTGAAGCGGCTGAAGCCGGAGAGCTGCCACAGCTGGTTGAAGCTGACCAGATAAAAGGTGTGTTTCATGTTCATACCACTTATAGTGATGGTATTAATACCCTCGAAGAGATAATCCGGCACTGTGCTGAGCTTGGCTATGAATATGTAGGAATAACGGATCACAGCCAGTCTGCCTATTATGCCGGAGGGTTGAATGAAGAGGACCTGGAGCAGCAGCGTGAAGCGATAGAGGCTTTAAGGGAGGAGTATCCCCAGGTAGCTATATTTTGCGGCGTGGAATCGGACATAAAGGCTGACGGCAGCCTTGACTATCCTGACCAGGTCCTGCAAAAGCTTGATTTTGTTATAGCTTCGGTCCATTCAGGCCTGAAAATGGAGCAGTCAAAAATGACAGAAAGGCTACTTAAGGCGCTTTCACATCCCCTGGTGACTATGCTGGGCCATCCCACCAACAGGCTGCTGCTTGGCCGTGACAGTTCCCCGATGGAGCTGGATAAAGTGTTCAGGGCAGCAGCAGAAAGTGGAGTAATTCTTGAGCTGAATGCCAGCCCGGCCCGTCTTGACCTGGACTGGCGTTACTTGAAAAAGATAAAGGAAATGGGATTGCAGGTTTCAATAAACCC
>PXBM01000104.1 GCA_003566935.1 Syntrophomonadaceae bacterium
GAAGCATGGGCCACTATTTCAGCAATCGGTTCAAGGCCGCCTTTACGGGCTTGTTCTTCTGAAGCCAGGACCAGGGCTGCTGCCCCGTCGCTAATTCCCGGAGCATTGCCGGCAGTAACCAGCCCTTCTTTTTCAAAAGCAGGCGGCAGCATGGCCAGCTTGTCCGGGGTTGTGTCACTGCGGGGCAGTTCATCTTTCTCTACCATAACCGGGTTACCTTTGCGCTGCGGCACTGAAACTGCAACTATCTCCTCGGCCAGGCTGCCATTTTCCATCGCCGCCAGGGCTCTTTGATGACTGCGGTAGGCCCAGCGGTCCATTTCCTGCCTGGTAATACCATGTTCGGCCGGGACAGCACTTCCATGCACACCCATATGGACATCATGAAAGGGACACCACAGCCCGTCGTGAACCATACCATCGACAACCCGCGCATCCCCCATCCTGGCACCGGTCCGTACCCCGGGCAGGTAGTAGGGAACAGCACTCATATTCTCCATCCCGCCGGCTATCATAAGTTCACCATCGCCGCTTCTAATCAAAGCATCAGCCAGGTTTACTGCCCGCAAGCCGGAAGCACAGACTTTATTGATTGTATCCGAAGGAACAGTGTGCGGCAGGTCGGCTTTAATCGTGGCCTGGCGGGAGGGGATTTGTCCTGCCCCGCCCTGGACAACCATCCCCAGCAGGACATTATCGATCTGATCACCTTCTACCCCGGCCCTTATTAAGACCTCCCTGATTGCTACAGCACCAAGCTCAATCGCCGGCACATCTTTAAAAGCGCCCAGGAACCGGCCAAAAGGGGTCCGGGCAAAACCTAAGACTACTGTCTTAGTCATATCAACCGATCAACTCCTTATTTGCTATAGCGCCCTGTGTGCTATATCTTTGCGGTAATAACAGCCATCGAATTTAATTTGTTCACAGGCCCGGTAAGCCCGATCCACTGCTTTACGCAGATCGCTGTCCCAGGCGGTTACCCCTAGAACCCTGCCTCCTGCAGTAACCAGGTGCCCGTCCCTGAGTGCAGTGCCGGCATGAAATACTGCCACCTGTTTATCAACTGTTTTTTCAAGGGCATCCAGACCTTCGATAAATTTGCCTTTTTCATACTTTCCGGGATAACCGCCGGAAGCCATTACCACGCAGACAGCATGATCATCTTTCCAGCGCGGTTCAACATCTGTCAAATCACCCTCGGCTGCAGCCAAAAGCAGGGGCAGCAGATCCGAGTCCAGCCTGGGAATGATTGCCTGCGTTTCCGGATCGCCAAAGCGCACATTAAATTCAAGCACGTTAAACTCATCTTTAGAAACCATTAGTCCTGCATAGATTACACCCCTGAAATCAATTCCCATATCCTTAAATCCTTTTAAAAGAGGTTTAAATACGACCTTTTCAGTTTTACGGGCCAGCTCGGGAGTATAAACCGGAGCGGGAGAATATGCTCCCATCCCACCGGTATTAGGCCCTTTATCACCTTCACCAATAGCCTTATGATCCTGTGATGAGGGTAGAATAACCAGGTTGCTGCCGTCGGTAACGGCGAGGACAGAAACCTCTTCACCGTTGAGACAGTTTTCAATCACTACCCGGTTGCCGGCCTCACCAAAAGCCCTTTCAATCATAATATCGTAGAGGGCCTGCTCAGCTTCTTCCGGACCTGAAGCGACGGTAACACCCTTGCCGGCAGCCAGGCCATCGGCCTTGATTACCACCTGGCCGCCATAAAAACGGGACAGGTGGTTACGGGCATCTTCAAAATCATCAAATATTGTAAAGCCGGCTGTCGGGATACCCCACTCTTTCATTTTGCGTTTGGACCAAACTTTACTGCCCTCAAGCTGTGCGCCATTGCTGTCGGGACCAAAAACTTTAAGTCCGGCCTGCCGGAAAATGTCGGCAATACCCAGCACCAGCGGAACTTCAGGACCGACAACAGTCAGGTCAATTTTCTGCTCCAGGGCCCAGTCTTTCAGCTCCTCGATGTTATCGTCCGCAATGTCAACACATTCTGCCACAGAAGCAATTCCGGCATTACCCGGGGCACAGTAAAGCTTCTCCAACTGAGGGCTCTGGGCCAGCTTCCAGGCCAGGGTATGCTCACGTCCGCCCCCGCCAACCAGTAAAACTCGCATATTAAAAACCTCCATTCAATAATTCCGACGCTGACTCAATGTTTAAAATAGCGCCGCCCCGTAAAGACCATGGCAATCCCCAGCCGGTCACACAGCCTGATCGACTCATCATCTTTCTTCGAGCCACCCGGCTGAACAATGGCTGAAATTCCGGACTTGCCCGCTTCGTCAATGATGTCGGGAAACGGGAAAAATGCATCTGACCCGATAACAGCTCCCTTTGCTTTTTCTCCAGCCTGGCTCAAGGCAATTTTAGCCGCCCCGATCCTGTTCATCTGGCCGGCTCCGATTCCAATGGTTTTTCCCTCCGATGCAACCACGATGGCGTTGGAACGGACATGCTTAACCACTTTCTGGGCAAAATTAAGGGCTTCCCACTGATCCTTTGTCGGTTTCTTTTCAGTTACAACCTCGCCTCCAGTTACATCTACAGGATCATTATCAACGGACTGGATCAAAAGTCCTCCTGACACTTTTTTGAAGTCAGTTGGCTTTGCCTCATTAGCTTCCGGATTGATTTCCAGTAAACGAATATCTTTTTTCTCGCTAAAAATTTCAAGCGCTTCTTCTGTAAATTCCGGAGCTGCAATCACTTCAAGAAAAATCTCCATCATTTCCCGGGCCGTGGCAGCGCCAACGGGCTTGTTTAAAGCAACAATTCCTCCAAAAATAGAGACAGGATCTGCCTCGTACGCCAGCTGGTATGCCTCGTAAATTGTCAGGGCAGAACCAACTCCGCAGGGGTTGGCATGCTTAACAGCAACTGCTGTCGACTCTTTAAATTCCCTGACCAGTTCCCAGGCTGCATTAAGATCATTTAAATTATTAAAAGACAGCTCCTTGCCCTGCAGCTGCTTTGCCGCCGCCAGCCCTGTCCGCTTTCCGGAAGAGGCATAAAAGGCTGCTTCCTGCTGCGGGTTCTCCCCGTAGCGTAAATCCTGCACCTTTGCAAAGGAAAGACTCAGGCGATCCGGATAAGCCCTATCCCCTGATTCTGTCCGGCTGCTTAAATAGCCAGCTATAGCTGCATCATAACCTGCTGTATGGGCAAATGCTTCCATCGCCAGATGGTAGCGGGTAGAATTGCTGATCTCGCC
>PXBM01000060.1 GCA_003566935.1 Syntrophomonadaceae bacterium
CGGGACCTCCTCCGGTATAACCGCCGGTTTTCAAGTCGATAGCGGTGGGTGCCGCAGCAAAATAGACCGGTGTACCCGGGTTAACCAGCTGCATCAGGACCAGGGGACTGACCGCATCAACTGTAGTTACAACCAGGTTGCCGGCCAGAGTAGCGGGCGCTGTAGCACAGGACATGGGCATGGGCATAAAGCCGGTGGGAATACCCCATTCTGCCGCCACCATCGATGCATCCAGGCTGCCGCCATCCTGGCCCAGGGGATCAGTTGCGCACTGCATGTAGGAAAAAAGCGGGCGTTTGCGCAGTTCTTCCTTGCCACCGGCAACTACTGCCGCCATTTCCAGGGCGTAGTGAGCCATTTCCCTGGAAATAACCGTTTCCGGTTGAATATGCATTGTCGTTCCGTCCATACTGGCTTCAAGTTCATGCAGGGGACGGATATGGGCCGGAATATCCTGCGCGCTGACCGGCGGACCCCAGATATATGAAATCTCAGGCAGGTAATCAGCAAGTTTGCAGGCGTTTGTTATATCCTGTTTGTTAGAGCGGCGCAGTTCACCTGTCTTAATGTCGTATACATCGACAGCGCAGCCATCGGTCGAAAGGTGTGAGGTGCGGTCGTCGATCCAGAGGTCATCTTTAGGATCGCGCCCGGCCAACAGGAAGCGGGTTGGGGCCTGACGCAGAGTCTTGATCACCAGATCGGAAGGCAGCTTGGCCACCATTGTTTCCCGGTCTACACTGCACCCTGCCTCTTCTAAAACATCGAGAGCCCGGTGGGAAGGAAATTTAACCCCGGTTTCCTCCATTACCTCCAGGGCCGCTTCATGGATTTTTACAATATCGCGCTCGCTTAAAACCTTAAAGGTCAGTTTAGAGTTTGGCGGGCTAAATTTACGCTGTTTCATAGTAATCTCCTTTCAAGTTCAACCATCCATTTTCTATTAAGTAAAAAAGGTGTCAGAGTTAATTTTCACTTTTTCACTTATAGATGGCGGGTTAGTTTTTACCTTTCTTTTCGGTCGGTTCCATACCAACGGCACGGCCGTTTAACAGAGAGGCCACGCCGACGTCATAGCTGTTGTGGCTGCCGCCACAGATTCTGCAGGGCTCGTCGGGATCAACCTGGCGTTTTGGTTCAGTGTAAGAGTATACCCCGCCTTCAAAATTGCGCAGAACCACCCTGTGTGGTGATTGGCTGATTAGATACTGGGGCATAACCGGTATTTTCCCTCCTCCGCCCGGTGCATCAATGCAAAAATTAGGGACACCCAAACCAGAGGTGTGACCGCGGAGGTTTTCGATCGCCTCGATCCCTGCGTTGACTGAGGTCCGGAAATGTTCAATGCCCTGGGATAGGTCGCACTGGTAAAGATAGTAGGGACGCACCCTGATTTTCAGCAGTTCATGGCTCAACTGTTTAAGCAGTTCAGGACAATCGTTTACACCTGCCAGAAGAACCGACTGATTACCCAGGGGGATCCCGGCATCAGCCAGGCGGTCGCAGGCTGCCTTTGAGACTTCGTTGATTTCCCTGGGGTGATTGAAATGTGCATTTAAATAGATCGGGTGGTATTTAGCCAGCACCTTACAAAGATTATCCGTAATACGCTGGGGCATTACCACGGGAACCCGGCTTCCGAACCGGATTATTTCTACGTGTTTAATCGCGCGCAGCTCTTTGAGAATATACTCGATCAGGTCATCGCCGATCAAAAGACCGTCTCCTCCGGAGATCAGAACATCCCTGACTACGGGTGTCCGGCGCACGTAATCAATCGCGGCATCAATCTGGGCACGACTGCGCGCCTTGTCCGTACCCCCTGCCATGCGGCGGCGGGTGCAGTGACGACAGTACATAGAACACTGGTCGGTGACCAGCAGCAAAATACGGTCCGGGTAGCGGTGAGTTACACCTTCAACCGGGGAATCGACATCCTCATGCAGGGGGTCGGTCATATCAGATCCGGCCCGGTGCAGCTCAAACGAAGTCGGCACCGCCTGCTTACGGATAGGACAGTTGCGATCACCTGGATCCATCAGGGAAGCGTAATAAGGAGTAATCGCCATGCGAAACACCTGTAAGCATTTTTCTACTCCCTCGGATTCCTCTTCGTTCAGCTCAATGACCTGCTTCAACTGCTCCAGGGTGGTAATGCGGTTACGCACCTGCCAGTGCCAGTCATTCCATTCATCTGCGGTAATATCTTTCCATAGGGATATTTCCCTGTAATCACGCACTAATAAAAGCTCCTTTCCACTCCAAATCATATATTCACTTATGTTTTAAAGCCTGCGCTGCTCAAAGAAAACTGCTGTTGCAGACTTTTCAATCCATATTGACGGGCTGTTCCAGGTTAAATCAAGCTTGCAAAATACATCCGGAAAAGCAATGTCAATTGTTCAAAGATTTTTTGACTGAATGATTGTAAACGAGGGCAATAAATCGTTCCGACACAGGATTTGTGCTTATGCCAATTGATAACAGGGTAAAGGACACGACAGGATTGATTGCATCTGGTGTTTTACTGGTCGGGTAACGTTTTTTTCATGTAATCCTAGCTTGATCATACCAGTTATCTTGGCAGATTGAATAATCGCCCTCATATAACTGGCAATTCCTGTCACTATGCCCTCAATGAGGATAATAAAAATAAGGACTTTTTCAGGATGGTTAATTGCATAGCGGTAGCTGCGCTGCAGGACTTCGGGAGAAGACTGCTGCTTGTAGAATTTATGCAGCATGGTCCAGAAGCGGCACAATTCAAGCTTATTTGTCAGGCAAACCTTTCTAGTCGCCATGCGTCGATACCTCTTTAATAATAAATTTTACCTTATTTAATAGTATTATAACAAAAAATCGGCCTGTCAAGAAGACCTTCATCAGAAAGCCGGCCCGAAGGCCGGCTTTCATTTACAGGCAGTAAGTTTTCATCAACCTGTTATTTTTTACTTGCATTAATTGCTTCAGCAGTCGATGTATCCTTACCCACAATCCGGACAAAGATGATCAGGGCAATGATACCGACAATGATTGAGATATATGGCGATACTCCCAATCCGGCTGGAATAAAACCAACTACTGCAGCCACAATTGCACCGGTTACAGCATAAGGAATCTGGGTGCGGACGTGGTCAATATGGTCTGCACCTGCACCAGTGGAAGAAAGAATCGTAGTATCAGAAAGAGGTGAACAGTGGTCACCAAAGATAGCCCCGGTCAACACTGA
>PXBM01000173.1 GCA_003566935.1 Syntrophomonadaceae bacterium
CTTTTGCCAGCTGTGGCTTGGAATAGAAACGTCGCTGCGGATTCAAGTCACTTCCTGAAAGGTAATCATGATCAATAAACCGGTCGACCTGGAAATTGACATAGTTTGCCCCTCCGCCGGCACGTCCGATATTACCGCTTAAAGCAGCAAGGGCATCAATAGCCCGTACTGTATTCCCCCCATTGCTGTGTCTCTGCAGGCCGATCCCGATTAAAATTGCAGAGGGACTGTTTTCCGCATATTCAAAAGCAAGACCTTCAATAACCTCTTCCGGAATACCGGTTATTTCTGCGGTTTTAGCAGTTGTGAATTCACTGCTTATTTCAACAAAGCGGTCAAAACCAGTGCTGTATTGTTCTATAAACTCCTTGTCAACCAGTCCGTTTTCAATTATCACCCGGGCCATACCAAGAGCCAGGGCTCCGTCAGTTCCTGGGTTAATCCGTATATATTGATCACAGTTATCGGCAGTTGAAGTCAAAATCGGGTCTATCACTACCACCTTCGTCCCGGCAGCCCGGGCCTGGCGAATATAATGCATTTGATGTATAGACGTGTATGCGGGGTTACGACCCCAGGCAATAATCATTCTGGCGTTTAGCAGGTCCTGGTAGGGGTTACTTTTGACAGCTCCAAAATCATACATCTGGGCAGCCAAACCCGCCCCCCAGCAAAGACTGCCCCTGTGTGTGGTGCATCCGCCCAGCGCACTAAAGAAACGGGATTCAATATTTTTTACCAGGCCGGTATAACCGCCATCGTAGAAATGCAGTAGAGAAAGCGGACCATGATCTTTTAAAGCGATCCTGATTTTATCGGCAATAACTTCAAGGGCCTGTGGCCAGGTAATTCTTTTAAAGGAATTTTTCTCTTTCAGCAGAGGATACCGCAGCCGATCAGGGTGATTGGTGCGCTGCAGGTGCAGTCTACCCTTGCTGCAGATCATACTGCCGGTTACCGGATGGGTAGGATCAGCTTCAATACCCTTGATCTTCTCACCGTCTTTTTTCACAATTAAGCCGCACTGATCCCAGCAATCCAACGGGCATACTGTTCTGATAGCTTCCATAAATTCACCCCTGCTATTAATTTTTCATGATTATCTACTAGGCTTTATCTGGCCTGCTTATAAACTGCGGAAAGGTGCTCCAGGGTAGTTCCGCAGCAACCCCCGACCAGGACAGCACCATTCTTAACACCCTGCATAATTCCCCCGGCAAAATCTTCAGGGGTCATATCATACACCGTTTCGTCACCTTTTAGCTTCGGTTTTCCGGCATTAGGCTGGATTAGTACGGGAAGGTCGGTATTTTCCCTGTAAAGAGCTGCAATTTCAGCCATCTCCAGCGGTGAGAGATCACCGCAGTTGGCACCGACAGCACTTGCTCCTTCTTTTTCCAAGGCTTTGGCAATCTCACTGGTACTGTTACCCATGATTGTCCTGCCCCCCTTACCGGTTTCAGAAAAGGAAAGCGTTACTATTACCGGTAAATCTGTTTCGGAGCGAACAGCTTTCAGGGCACAAAGAGCCTCGCGCAGATCGGTCATTGTTTCTATAATAAAGGCATCGACTTCCCCTTCCAGTAAAAAACGGGCCTGCTCGGCAAAATTATCAATAAATTGTTCTTCTTTGTAAGTGCCGTAAGGTTCGAGCAGTTTGCCGGTGGGACCGATATCACCAAAAACATAACATTTGTCAACGGCTGCCTGCCTGGCCAAACGGGCTCCGGCCAGGTTTACTTCACGAATATTAATATCCTGTTCTTTAGATTCCACACTGATCCTGTTCATGGTAAACGTGTTGGTGGTCAGGGCATCTGCCCCAAGCTCAGCATAGTCCTGATGAAATTTAAGTATAGCGTCAGGGTTATCCAGGTTGGTCATCCCGCTGGCTTCCACCCCACGCCTGGCCAGTTCTGTCCCTGTTCCCCCGTCAAAAAACAGTACCTTTTTCTCATTCAATAATTTTTTTAAATCCATTTATTTAATCACCACTTTCTAATTTATTGCGCAACCTTTAAGCATATTACTATTAGCCGGACTTCTTATCATTATAACAAACCTGGGCGGAGAACTGAAAAGGAATTCCCAGCAGAAAAGCGAATTAATCATATGATATCAGTACTATTAAACAGGAGGGGTTCCCCAGATGAAAAAAGTTTTAATAACCGGTGCCCTGGGCCAGATTGGCACCGAACTTGTACCATTTTTAAGGGAAAAGTACGGAACAGATAATGTTGTTGCATCCGGCCGTAGAAAAAAAGACGGTTATGAAAAGGTTACAGAAAGCGGACCATTTGAACTGCTGAATATTACTGACCGAAATAAGCTTGCAGAAGTAATTGATAAACACAAGATAGATACGGTTTACCACCTGGCTTCGCTTCTTTCCGCTACGGGAGAAGAAAATCCCCAGGCCCTGTGGGCAGTAAATATGGACGGACTGATCAATGTCCTTGAGACTGCCCGCAATTACAGCTGCACTATTTTCTTCCCCAGCTCGATTGCAGTTTTCGGACCTGATTCGCCAAAAGATAAGACTCCCCAGGACACTATCATGAGGCCAACATCTATATATGGTGTATCCAAAGTTTCAGGTGAACTGCTCTGCGATTATTACCACAGTAAGTACAGGCTTGACATACGCGGGCTAAGATATCCCGGGGTGATTTCCAGCGCAGCCCTGCCGGGCGGAGGCACCACCGACTATGCCGTCCATATTTTTTACGATGCTATCAAGCAAGGAAGATATACCTGTTTCCTCGAAGAAAACAGCTCTATCGATATGATCTACATGCCGGATGTCCTGGAAGGCGCCCTGAATCTGATGGAAGCAGACCCGGAGAAACTAAAACACCGTAATGCTTTTAACGTATCAGCTATAACGGTTACCCCGAAAAAGCTGGCTGCGGAAATTAAAAAACATATTCCTGGCTTTGAAATTGATTACGATATAGATCCTGTCAGGCAGGCTATTGCGGATAGCTGGCCCAACTCCCTCGATGATTCAGCTGCCCGCCAGGAATGGGGCTGGGAACCGCAGTATGACCTGGCTGAAATGACGAAAGATATGCTTAAAGTGTTAGGTGAAAGGCTTAAATAAGGCTGAGAATAGCTAAAACGGAGGATTTGAAGATGTCAAAAAAAATAATCAGCGACTTGCAGGAACAGTTCAGCGAGCTGAAACAACAGGGCCTGTTTAAACAGGAAAGAATCATTGAAAGTTC
>PXBM01000077.1 GCA_003566935.1 Syntrophomonadaceae bacterium
ATTATATTTAATAATACTGTTTCAGCCTGATCATCAAAATGATGCCCAAGGGCAATAACCGCTGCCTTGTATTTCTTTGCCGTCTCATGAAAAAATTCATAACGTGCCCTTCGACCCGCTTCTTCTTCAGAAAGATGGTTCGCCTTTTTATAAGCCTTAATATCAACTTCTTTTTTTTCAAAACAAGCAGAGAACTCTCTGGCCAAATCTTCAACAGCCTGAGCTTCATTTCCAGCTTCAGGCCTTAAGCCATGATTAAGATGAGCAACAACTAGCTTTAGTTTGTATTTATCTCGCAGTCTGTGCAGCATATGAAGCAGACAGAGTGAATCCGGTCCACCGGAAACCGCCACAATAACTGTATTACTGTTTTTAAGAAGCTGGTGCTTCTTAATGTAAGCCTCCACTCGTTTTAGCTGCATAACAGTATCACTACCCGGTTTATTTAAAGATAAAAAAACCCCCTGAAACAGAGTGCCTTTCGATCTTCAATCTTTCTACAATATCTATTTAAAATGCTTCCCGAAAAGAACCGCGACCGCCCCTTTTGGATTCTGTATTACGCTTTAAATCCAGAAGCCTTTCATCACTTTCCTTTAAATAGCGGCTCATCTTGTCTTCAAATGAAGCCTTGTTAACTGTAGCACTCTTGCCTTTTTTGCTGCTGCCCTTCTTATTAGGCACATAATCTTTTGCAGCCTGGCGGATAGAAAGACCTACTTTCCCGTTGTTCTCCACAGAAAGAACTTTCACTTTAATCTTGTCAGATTTCTTAAAGAAGTCATTAATATCCTTGACATATTCATCTGCAATTTCAGAAATGTGTACAAGTCCGGTTGTACCCCCTGGCAGCTCAACAAAAGCTCCAAATTTTGTTATACCTGTAATCACTCCTTCCACTATGCTCCCGACAACAATCTCTTCCTTGATAAAAAACTCCTCCTTGTCTTTATTTCCTTAAAATAATTATATCTGTTTTTCGTTAACTGTCAATCCTCAAGCTGAAAGATAATTTCATCAGGTTTTACCAACCCTAATCTCTCACGCGCCAGTGCTTCGATATAACCCGTTTCCTGAAGACGTTTGATTTCCAGTTCCAATTCTGCTTTGCGCTGTTCATATTCCATTAATCTATTTTCATATTCAGCCAATTCTCTTTCAATCCTTAATTGCTGCAGATGCTGGGCACCAAGTATAGTTAAAAGGCCTATTATGACCAAAACCCCAACAATACTAATGAACTTGTACAAATTATACTTATTCTCCCTGTGCTGGCGGGGAAAGTTGGAAACTGGCTTCTTTTTCTTGTAACCTAAAATACCCATTATTAACACAACTTTTCAAGGTGTTACAGGAAACTTCTATATAAGCAGTGATTTTCCTGCATTGACCTCTGCCACTCTCTTTCCCCCAGGAAAAAATCCCCCCAACAGGGGGGGATGGGGGAATATAAGACTAGTCCATTGCTACGCTTAGAGATTAAAACCTTACTTAACTTTTTCTTTTAGTGCTTTGCCCGGTTTAAAAGCGGGAACTTTAAGAGCTTTAATTTTAATTTTTTCTCCGGTGGCAGGATTACGCCCCTCACGTTCTTTGCGGCTTCTGACTTCAAAAGTACCAAAGCCTACAAGCTGCACCTTGTCACCCTTAACCAAACCATCAGTGATGCTGTCTAAAACTGCCTTAACCGCTTTTTCACTATCCTTTTTAGACATTTCCGTTTTCTCTGCAACCAGATCAACTAATTCAGACTTATTCACAGCGTAAAGCCCTCCTCGTACAAATTTTATTCTAGTCTAGTTTAGCATATTCGCTTTTCTATCGTATATTCCTGCTTTTTTTATGCATTTTCCCTTTTTTTTTGGCTTCATTCCACCAAAAATCCAGTTCTTCCAGTGAAAAAGATGAAATAGGGCGTCCTGACTGTTTCACTTTTTGGATAATATAGCTATACCGTTCAATAAACTTGGTAATTGTTTTACCAAGGGCAAGCTCAGGATTCACTTCCAGAAAGCGAGCAAGGTTAACAATTGTAAAGAGGTAATCACCCAATTCTTCTTCTATGGCATCCCTGTTATTCTCCTGAAAAGCTTCTTCCAGTTCAGATAATTCTTCCCTAGCCTTATCAAGAGGTCCTTCAATGCAGGGCCAGTCAAAACCTGCTTCAGCTGCTTTCTTTTGCAGCTTATATGCTTTTAGAAGAGCCGGCAGTCCATGATCTATAGGCAGTGCTTCAGCTTTTTGATCATCCTTTTGATCAACTTTCTTTTCATCTGATTTAATCTGCTCCCATAGCACTTTTACCTGTGACGCATTCGAAGCCGTACCGCTGCCAAATACATGAGGGTGCCGCCGTATTAACTTAGCAACAACTGTATCAATAACCCGGTTGAAATCAAAACGGTTCTCTTCCCTGGCAATCTGGCTATGAAAAACAATCTGAAGCAAGACATCTCCCAACTCCTCCTGTAAATCTCGGTCATCCTCTCGCTCTATTGCTGCAACCACTTCGTAGGCTTCTTCAACCAGGTACTGCCTTAAACTGTGATGATCCTGCTTCCTGTCCCATGGACATCCGTCTTCAGCCCGCAGCCTGGCCATAACTTCTAGTAAATCTCCTATCCTGCCATGTTCAGAAGGAGGAAGATAAATAGTCGTGTAATGATCAAATATAGCTTTACGGTCAAGAGCATAAAGTGGCATTTTCATAACCTGCCTGCCGGGAAGTCCGGCTGAGCGCAAAACATTAACCGGGTAATCATCCGGATATAAGTCCATTAGCCTCAGTTTAACCCTGGAAGCAATAGCCTTATTGTAAACCTGGGCAATAACCAAATGCTCTGCAGAAGGCTCTTTTAAGTTTTTCAAATCCAGGGCATCATATACTTTCACACCATCTAAAAGATCTATCCTTAAAGTGTTTAATATCGGCTCCAGAAAACTGATTCCCTCTACTACCTGGATTTTAATGCCAAGGCGGGGGCCAATTCGGCGCAGTCTTTCAACTGCTGCTTCTCCTGCTGAAGGATGACCGGGCACTGCATAGCAGATTGTGCCATGCCGGCCGGCGGCTTTGAGCAAATTGTTCGTTATGATCCGGTAAATTTGTTCAAAGTTTTGACCGCGATCGTACAATTCATCAAAAGAACGAATTATTTTACGGCCTTTAGCATAGCGGCGGGCAGAGGAATGCCGGAGGGTTCTGAAAAA
>PXBM01000111.1 GCA_003566935.1 Syntrophomonadaceae bacterium
GTGGTCCATCCCGGTAAAATTTCAAGATACCATAAATGCAGCATCACTGCTGGAAAGATCAGGGCCGCGCAGGCGCCATACTTGTTTGCCCTGGGCCAGTACAGCCCACCAATCATAACCGGCAGTATGATCGAAAATCCGGAAAAAGCAAAGGCAGCAATACTCAAAATAGCTGCCGGGCGGACCAGGGCAATAAAGTAGGCTATGATAGCAAAAACAATCAATAAAATCCTACCCCAAAAAACTGCCCGATCTGAACGAATCCTTTTAAACCACGGCAAGAAATCATCCGTAACCAGGTGAGTAATAGAAAGCAGCTGGGAATCTATAGAAGATTTAACCACGGCCAGTATGACCACCAGCCCCATAATCATCCAGGCCGGTGAAAGAAATTGATGAATTAACATGGGGACAATATTATCAGAATCCATACCGCTTAGACCCGGGATGGCCACTGAGCCCCACACTCCCAGCAAAGTAGAAACTCCAAAAATACCGGCCATAGCCAGGGGGTAATAGAGACTAACTCTCTTTAAATTAGTGCTTTGGCGGGCAGCGAGAATCCTTGTAAACATCTGGGGAAATACAATCACAGCAATAGAGTTGATAAAGGAAAAACTAAACCAGTTAATCGGGGCAATTGTTTCAGAAAGCTCCCTTTGCAGCATGGCAGGATTCCGTTCAACAATCTGTTCAGTAATTGCGGAGAATCCTCCCAGGGCCTGGGCAACGGCCCCCAGTAACAGCACTGCTACAATCAGAAATAGAATTCCCTGGAACACATCCGTCCAAACTGTGCCGCGCAAGCCGGCAGGTATTGTATATACCAGGGAAATACCAATTATGATTATAGAGGCCAACCAGTAGGGCACAGCTCCATCCGTTATGGTGGAAAAAGCCAGGCTTCCTCCTATTATACTTACGACGAGATAGGGAACAGTATAATAAAGAAGCAGGATTAAAAAAAGCAGACCCACAAACTTGCTGTTAAATATTCCGCCGAACACCTGGGGTTGTGTTGCGTATCCATAACGCTTACCTAATAACCATGAACGGTAGCCAACCAGGTAATAAGTGAAAGGCGTTATAAAAATGCTCCAACCAATTACATAACCGTAAGCCCCGTAACCTACCTCATAAGAAAAGCCAGCGTGGCCTATGATGGTAAAGGCAGTAATATTGCTGGCAAAAAGGGCCATAAAAATAGCCAGGCTTCCAAGCCCTCGTCCTGCCAGAAAGTAATCTTCCCTGGTCTTTAGACTAACCCTGGCCCCGTGAATCCCGATACCGATTAGAACAGAAAAATATAGGGCAATCAGTACTATGCTAATAGTGGCTGTCATCTTCTAGTGGCTCCTTCCTCTTTTTCGCCATCAAAAATATCTGCAGGAGGATCCGGCCAGGCCAATGCAATAATCAGCCTCATGGCTACCAGGGCCAAAAAAGTGTAGCCTACGTAATAAGAAAAGGCAAAGGGCATAAAACCAAAAAGCAGCGGCACTTTATCGTCAAGTCCCCATAACCAGAAGCTGTTGTGCAAGATAAACATAATTAAAACGATTAAACAGACAAGGGCAAAACGCACCTTAAACTTCATCTTTATAACCCCCACAACTTATTTCCGGCATATCACCGGGTCAATATCTTCCTGCATATTCGACGGGATTACTATTATTCCTGCCTGAAACAGCAAAATAATAAACTGGGCAAATTGCCCAGTTTATAAAATGAAAATCGACAACCATACTTGACCAATGCTATTCGATCAAAACTTCCCGGGTGGCTCTTATTTCCTCATCAACTAAAGCCTTTATTGTATACATCCCTTCTTTTCCGAACCATACCATGTCAACCAGTTCTTTTTCTTCCGGGTCGACTGCAAAGACGTTTTCTGCCAGTATTTCCTCATCCCTGTTATCTATTAGCTGGATTATTACCTGGTCGGTATCAAAAGCCAGGTTATTGTGAAAATGAAAATAAAATTCTTCATTGGCAGAAAAGTAAACCTGCGGCTCTACTATTTCCCATTCATCATCTATTTCCGTGCCGGTCAAAATAACAGCGCCACCTACAGAGGTACTACCCGGTGTTCGCATCTGTTTTTCTTCCTCGCCACAGGAAGTTAACATTAATAACGCAGCTATTATTACTGTTAAAATCAAAGCTATTCTTTTGATCATCTTTTAACCCCTTTAAACTACTTCTATTTTTTCTGCTCAAATGTAACTGCTTCAGGCCTCGCTTCACCGGCATTTCCATGCCTGCCCTTTATGTTCGCTTTAGTTTTCTTAAGCAGGCTGAGCAGATGCGTATAAATTTAAATTTCGCTGCCAGGCACAGTTATTCCTTCTGCCTTAAAAGTTAGACTAACCATATAATCCAGATTTTTTATAATCATGGAGGATTCCCCTTCAATTATGTAGAATCTACAATTGGTTAACTTCAGTACTGGGAGGAACAACAAATTGAACTTATCAGTCCGCAAAATTGTTATATCAGGAATCCTCGGTGCCATCTCTATTCTTCTAGGGGTAACCAGACTCGGTTTTATTCCCGTTCCCACACCTGCCGGGCATGCAACTATTATGCATATTCCCGTTATCCTGGGTGCAAT
The DNA here is from genome assembly GCA_003566935.1 of Syntrophomonadaceae bacterium. Taxonomy (GTDB): domain Bacteria; phylum Bacillota; class Dethiobacteria; order DTU022; family DTU022; genus T3SED10-7. The sequence goes on from PXBM01000111.1 coordinate 2,615, forward strand.
CCTTGAAGGGCCGGTAGTCGGTCTGATTACCGGAGCTATATTTGGGCTTTTCAGCTTTCTGCAACCCGGCGCACCTTTTTTTGCCGACCCTCTTGTATCGATCCTGCCCCGTCTTTTCATTGGCCCGGTCGCATACCTGGTTTACTTCTTAACTAAAAGAATTAACACTATCCTGGCTTACACCCTGGCCGGGGCTTTTGGCGCTGCAACTAATACGATTCTGGTAATGACCATGGCTACCTGGAGAGGCTACCTGCCTTCTGAAGTTTCTATATCAATCGGGGTCCTGCACGGTATCCCGGAGCTTGTTGTTGCAGCAATCCTTACGGTAGTGCTGGTAAAAGGTATACAGCGGGTCAGGCCGGTTGAAGAACAAAATTCATTGAAGAAATAACAATTTTAGGTGATGTGTATTTTGAATCCTTTGATAGAAACATTTGACCTGTCGTATGCATACCAAACCGGCAGTGGCAGACAAGTCCAAGCCTTAAGAGAAATAAGCACGCATGTCAGGCAGGGAGAAATACTGGCCATTACAGGTCAAAATGGATCCGGAAAATCTACCCTGGCCCGACACTTCAACGGATTGCTGA
>PXBM01000100.1 GCA_003566935.1 Syntrophomonadaceae bacterium
ATTAAAGATTTTGTAGGTTCTATCGTGCCTATTTCAAGATTTAACAAAGGTGAGGCAGGGAAAATTTTTAGTGAGGTTCAGGAATCTGGTATTAAAGTTGTGCTAAAGAATAATACACCATCATGTATACTGTTATCACCTGAAGCTTATGAAGAAATTAAAGAAACCTTGGAGGATTGCAGGCTGCTTCTCGAAGCTGAGGAACGAATGGAAAGAGCAACTGATGATGATTATCTTTCGGAAGATGAAGCTATGAAAGCACTTGAAATTTGTGAAGAAGACCTCGAAGTTACCGATACAGGAGCTTAACCTATGTGGAAAATTGAATACTTAAAAGCTGCCTTAGAAGATATGAACAAGCTTGATAAAAGTCAGCGTATTGAGGTAATAAAGAAGATCAAACAAGTGGCAATCAATCCATTGCCCAAAAATGAAGGCGGTTATGGCGATTCATTGGGCAACAGAAGCGGTAGAAAATTGGTCGGTTACTGCAAGATCAAGCTGCTGAAGTTGGGAATAAGAGTTGTATACCGTCTTGTAAGACGTCAAGGGACTATGAAAATTATTGTGGTTTCAGTAAGAGCAGAAGATGAAGTATACAAGCTTGCCCAAAAGCGAAAAGATAATAAGTAAAATAAAGCTATGCCTTGATTGGAGAAGTCGTTTGATTCGAACTGTGGGAGGTTAAAGGTTGCAGGAAAATGTAGTAGAAGTCTATGAAAAAAGAGAGAAGGATTTTTCTCAAGAATTAGCGGAAGCAAGAAAGAAACTTGGTTACTTAGCTCACCTGAGGCTGATCACTTTTTTGTTAGCCGTTTCTTTTATCGGTTACAATATTTATTCCGGCCGCGGAGAGTATGTTTTATATGCCACTTCCCCTGCGGTTGCCTTTATATTTCTGGTTGTAAATTACCGGCGCCTGGTTAAGTCTGCTGCATACCTGGGAAATGTGGTCGCTATTAATCAGAAAAGCCTGCAAAGGCTGGCCTGGAAGTGGCCGGGTTTTGCAGAAAAAGGTGAGCAGTATGTGAGCTCCGAGCATCCATACAGCATAGATTTAAACATATTTGGACAGGGTTCGCTCTTTCAGTATATTAATTCCACTGTCACGCGTGGTGGAGAGGAAGCCCTGGCAGATTCTTTGAAGGGGCAGAAGGATCCGGCTTCAATTTTCGAAAGACAGGAAAGTGTAAAAGAGCTTTCGGAAGAACTGGACTGGAGACAGCGCTTCCAGGCTGCCGGGATGGAAACTAAGATTAAGCAGGAAAATCCCGAAGAGCTCCTGGCCTGGTCTAAAGACCAGCAGGCCGGGGTGAATTTACCGGACTTCTTGCTGTTTTTACCCTTCATCACTGCCCTGCTTTTTCTACTTTATTACCTGCAGCATCTTCCGCTGGCCCTGCCTATTGCTTTTACAGTTATTCAGTATGGAATCGTGTTTTTAGCTGCAAAAAAGATTCACCGGGAATTTGACCGGACCCAGGTGGCTTCGGATCGTTTGAAACAATATGCGGCCTTGTTAAAATGCATCGAAGGCTGCAGTTTTAAATCTTCCCGTCTCCGGCGCTTACAGGAAAGCTTAATCGTTGGAGGGCAGGCAGCTTCGAGCCGGATTAAGGCTCTGGCTGGCATAGTAGATTTAACGCAGTTTCGTTATAACCACCCGATTCTTTATGTTCCGGTTAATACGCTTACCTTCTGGGATTTATTCACGGCAAAAAAGCTTTCTGCCTGGAAGAAATCATCCGGTGCTTCCCTGGAAACCTGGCTTAGTGTTATAAGCGATTTCGAAGTTCAGGTTAGCCTGGCTGGATTAGCCTATGATAATCCAGGGTGGGTCTACCCTGAAATTACTGAAGAGCCCCCGGTATTACATGCCTCTTCGCTCGGTCATCCCCTGATCAATCCGGAAGAAAGGGTCTGTAACGATCTTGCAATGCCTTCACCCGGAACAGCATTAATTATAACCGGTTCCAATATGTCCGGGAAAAGCACCCTGCTCAGGACTGTTGGTTTGAACCTGGTGCTGGCTTACACCGGGGCTCCTGTTTGTGCTTCAGGCCTGAAGGCTTCATATATGCCCATCTACTCCAAGATGCAGGTTGTAGATGATCTGACTCAGGGTGTATCTACCTATTATGCAGAGCTGACCAGGATTAAAATGGTGATTGAAGCTGCCAGGTCAGGTGAGCAAATAATCTACCTGCTGGATGAAATATTTAAGGGCACCAATTCAAAGGATCGGATTCTTGGCACTGAAGCTGTTATCCGGATGTTATCAAGTTTGCCTACCCTGGGGCTATTGACCACACACGACCTGGAGCTGGCTGCCCTGGCAGATGAAAACCCTGAGCATATAAAAAACTATCACTTCGATGATCAGATTGAAAATGACAGGATTAGTTTCGATTACAAGTTGAAGCCGGGCGTTTCCACCAGCACCAATGCCATAGCATTAATGAAAATGGTAGGTATCGATGTGGATAAATAAAGTTATCCTAGCTGTCCAAACTGCTTAAGAAAATTACGCACGTTGATCATGCAGCTTTTTTTTACCTTTTCGGATCGATTTAAATAATGGTATACCCTGCCGTCCAAGCTCACTCGCAACCATGACAATGGTAATAGTGAAAGCCAGAAAGTCGCTGACCGGCCGGGCAATCCAGACTCCGTCTAAGCCGAAATAGCCGGAAAATATCAGCAGCAGGGGAATAAAAATCATCACTTCCCGCAACAGGGATAGGATCAGCGCGGGCACGGCTTTTCCGATTGCCTGAAAAAAGACACTGGCTATTAACTGTATGCCGATCAGGGGAAACATGAGAATCATGATCCGCAGGGCGTAACTTCCCAGGCTTAAAAGTTCAGGATCGGACGTAAAGGCACTTAACAAAGTGGTCGGTATAAGGAAGTTGACCAGGGCCAGCACAGTAATGAAGGCAGTGCTGATGATAAAGCCTTTAGCTACCGTTTCCCTGATCCGTTCTTTATTATTGGCTCCGTAATTATATCCCATCACAGGTAGTAACCCCTGGGAAAAGCCGATTACCGGCATAATGATCAGGCTCTGCAGACGGAAATAGAGGCCCATGGCGGCGATGGGGATATGTCCGTAGCCGGCCAGGACCATGTTGGTGGCAGCGAGCGAGAGATTTTTGGCCAGCAGGCGAAGCATGCTGGTTGATCCGATCCGGG
>PXBM01000039.1 GCA_003566935.1 Syntrophomonadaceae bacterium
ACCGCATTTCACACTAAGTTAATAGGAGGAGTTCAAAATGAAGAAGAAACTATTTCTGGTAATACTGGCAGCGCTGCTGGTTATAGCTGCCGGTTGTGGAGATGATCAGGCCGGAGAGGAAGCTGAAGTTGATGAAGCAGTGGTTAGTGAGGAGAATGGTGAGGTTGAAGAAACAGCCGAGCCTGCAGATGATGGTGAGGTATTCGAGTTTAACCTGGCCCCCTTTTTCCCGGCAACGCATCCTGCAGAAACTGACCTGGTTCAGGGCTGGGCTGATGCCTTAAATGAAGCCAGCGGGGGCAGAATTGAAATAACCAGCTATCACAGCGGAACCCTGGTTGGTGCGGACGATATTTATGATGGGGTTGTTACCGGATCAGCCGATATCGGGCTTTCCGCCTTCTTTTATACCCGGGGTCGTTTCCCGGTGCTGGAAGCGTTTGAGCTGCCCGGAATTGTATATGAAAGTTCCTATGCTGCCAGTAAAGTGGCCTGGGAAGGGATCAAGGAATTAGAGCCTGAAGAAGTTCAGGATACGGAGTTGATGTTTGTCCTGGCAACCGGTCCGGGAGATATCTTCTCAAAAGAACCGATCCGCAACCTGGAAGACTTACAGGGCATGAGCATCAGGGCTGCCGGTTTAAGCGCTGATACCCTGCCCCTGCTTGGTGCCTCACCGGAGGCAATGCCCCAGGGTGAAGCATATGAAGCACTGCAGAGGGGACTGGTTGAAGGAAACCTGGCTCCGGTGGAAGTGTTGAAGGGCTGGGGTCATGCCGAGGTTACCGATTACGTGACCAGAACTCCATTTCTTTATAACGCCGTCTTTTTTGTCACCATGAACCAGGAAAAATGGGATGCCCTGCCCTCAGATTTGCAGGAGGTAGTTCTCGAGGTAAACGAGCAATTTTTTGAAGATGTAGCTGCCGGTCTCTGGGATGCCCAGAATGAAGAAGCTTTGATCTGGGCTGAGGAAGAGATGGGTATGGAAATAATAGAGCTTGACGATCAGGAAAAAGAACGCTGGATCGAACGGGTTGAACCTATCCAGGAGGACTTTATAGAAAGAATGAACCAGTTTGGCCTGCCCGGTGAAGAAATTGTTGAAACAGTGCGCAGGCTGGCTGAGCAGTACTAAAATGTATAGATAGGGTGAACCTGCTCTGGAACGTAGGGGCACGGCGCTGCCGTGCCCGGTTAATATAGTCATTTGGTACTGTAATAAAATATAATATACAGATAAAGGAAGAATAACAATGCAGTTGTTCGAAGCATTAGTCACAAAAATTAGTCGTGCTATTGATTTCATTGCCGGGATTATCCTGGCTGGAACAGCGCTATTGATTGTTGCTAATATCCTGCTACGGGCCCTGCTGGACCACTCTATTCTTGGCACTTATGAAATGGTCGGCTTTTTAACAGCGGCAGTAGTCGGTCTTTCCCTGGCCCGCTGTGCCCTTGAAAACGGTCATATAGCCGTAGGTATATTTGTTGATCGCCTGCCGGAAAAAGCCCGGCGGGCGATCGGACTTTTTGCCGGTATTCCAATCATGGTTTTTCTCGGGTTTATAAGTTACAATCTGGCAGCCTATGGTGCCAGGATAGCGGCAACCGGGGCAGTTTCATCGACCATACAACTGGCCTATTATCCCTTTATATACCTGGTTGCCTTAGGTTTCCTCATGCTCACTTTAACACTGCTTTTAAAGCTGCTTAAACTGGCACGCGGGGGTGAGCAGTGGTGAACCCGACAACAGTTGGTTTTATAGGTATTGCTGTTTTCTTTCTTTTAATTGCCTTAAAAGTACCAATTGCCTATGCCATGGCCCTGGTTGGCCTGGTCGGTTTCGGTTATCTTACATCGGGCACAGCGGCCCTGGCCATGGTGCCGACAGAACTCTTTTCAACCTTTTCCAGCTATTCACTTAGCGTCATTCCCATGTTTATTTTAATGGGTTTTCTGGCTTTTCATGCCGGAATTGGAACCAGGCTTTATGACCTGGCCTATAAGCTGGTCGGGCACCTGCCAGGCGGACTGGCCATTGCCACCCAGGCAACCTGCGCCCTTTTCGGCGCAGTTTGCGGCTCTAATACGGCTACGGCGGCAACAATCGGGGCTATTGCCCTGCCTGAGATGGATAAGTACAACTATAATCCTTCGCTTTCCACGGCCAGTGTTGCCGCGGGGGGAGCCCTGGGGGTTTTAATCCCGCCCAGTGTAATATTCATCGTTTATGCCATTTCTGCCGAGCAGTCGGTGGGACGCCTTTTCCTGGCCGGAATTATACCGGGGCTGATGCTTATGGCCTTTTATATGCTGGCTATCTATATTATTGCCCGCCGCGACTCAACTCTCGGTCCGGCCGGTCCGAAGGCGAGCTGGAATGAGCGCTTCAAGGCCCTTGGTGGCGGCCTGATCGAGGTTATGATCGTTTTTGCCATATCTTTAGGTGGTCTTTTTGCCGGCTGGTTTATGCCAACGGAAGCGGGTGCGGTTGGTGTGGCCGGTGTGGTGCTGGTAACTGCTGTAAAGGGACGGGTTAACCTGGAGATTATCAGGAAGTCATTGGCTGATACTACCAGGACTACTGCGATGATCATGCTCCTCGTTGCTTCCGCCGTAATATTCGGGCGTTTCATAGCGATCAGCAGGATTCCCTTTGCCCTGGCTGATTGGGCGGCAGCGCTTGATTTGCCTGCATTTGTTGTCATCGCCCTGATCCTTTTGATATACCTGGTCCTGGGGTGTTTCATTGATGCCCTGGCCCTGATTTTATTAACCATTCCCATATTTTTGCCTGTCGCAGTCAATGTGCTCGGCTACGATCCGATCTGGTTCGGCGTAATTATAGTAATGGTTGTAGCCATGGGTGTAATAACCCCGCCTGTGGGCATGAATGTTTATATCGTAAAAGGGGTAGCCGGCAATGTTCCCCTGGAAGTTATTTTTAGGGGCATCTGGCCGTTTTTAATTGCCATTATTGCCGCCCTTGCCCTGCTGATCAGCTTTCCCCAGCTGGCAACCTTTTTGCCCTCCCTGCTCTAATAATATTTGCCGGTGAAGGATTTATGACTATCTGTGTAGAATAAACTACCTTACTGACAATATATTTAACCGGTGATTTTTGAGCCGGAAACAGGAGGCAGGTAAATGATCTTACTTAATCCCAAAGCCCTTGACAGATCGTACAGCGA
>PXBM01000006.1 GCA_003566935.1 Syntrophomonadaceae bacterium
AAAGCCGGAATATATAAAACAGTAAATTCTTCGAGCAGCGGGGCTGTTTCAGGCTGCTCAAGATCAGCAACAATTATTTCTACCTCACCGGCATAATGTTCCTTTAGAGCCATGATCACGGGCTCCATCATTACACAGGCACTTCACCAGCGGGCATAGAATTTAATGACTGCCGGCCTACCGGCCTCACCGGCATCAAGATAGGCCTGGTAGGGATCGTTAGAAGGTTTAAATTCTCCATCTTCTCCTGCCACCTCTTCCCGATCCGTTCTACTATCTTCTAAGGCAATTTGTTCTGTTTCTGTTTCATTAATTAATGACGGGTCCTGATTAGTGATAATCAACACTGCTGCCGCTAATGATATAACCAGTGTTACAACAGTTAACTTGTACTTTAATGACATTATTGCCACTCCCAGCACTATTATTCTTTTTATCTATATATAATAACATAAAGAACCCTCATCTGTTAGGGCTCTTCTCGTAATAAATCCAATAAATTATATAACCTCTTAGCCTGTATCGCTATGTACCACCCAACCTGTTTGAGAAAACTGAAGCGAACATAAAGTGCAGGTTTGGAATTGCCGATGAAGCTGTATAGTTACTATTATTAAGTTGGAATGCTTTATACCTGGCTTTTGAAAGTGCAAATCAACCAGACACTGTTCTCTTTTTTAATTTTGATACCAGGACATAGCAGAATAGTGCTGCAGCTGTCCCCAGAATAAAAGCGGGGTTATACGTTCCGGTCAGATCTGCCAGGAAAGCGGCAACCAGGGGGCCCAGGCTGCCGACGATACCAATAGAAGTAAAAATCATCCCGTAATTAATGCCGAAATTTTTCAGACCGAAAACTTTGGCCACGATTACGGGATAAGTAGTATAGAAGCTGCCGTTACTTAAGCCGAGAAGCAGTGTGCCGAGCACCATGGCCGGCCAACCTAATCCGCTGAAAAAAATCAGCATTGATATGATTATCATTAACAATGCCGTCTTTAAGTTGTTGATAAACCCGATACGGTCACACAGGGCTCCGCCAACCAGACGCCCCAGGGCATTAGTCAGGGCAAATAGTGAAACCAGGGCATAACCCCAGGCAATATTATAGTTAAGCTCGGCGATCTGCACCAGGTGGCCAATAAACATAAAACCGACACCGCTGGTCAGGCCCACCATCAACCAGAGCAAACGAAAAGTAGGTTTGCGAATAACCTGGCGCCAAAGCTGTTCATTTTTTCCATCAGCAGGAAAAGAACCGTGGGGCTCTTCCATAACCTCGGGCTCATCACTTATCGGGGCCGGAACAATAAACCTGGAAGTTATGATTATGATCGCAAAAATAGCAGTGCCACAGATTATAAAGGCATTCAGCACACCTACCCGGGTTATGAGCTCATTTATTACAGGAGCCCAAATTAAAGCGGCAGCACCAAGGCTCATCAGGATAAAACCGGTTACCAATCCTCTTTTCTCTGAAGGGAACCAGCTTAAAACTGCCGGGGTTACAGCTGAGTAACCAAAGGCTGCAGCGCTGCCAAAAATCACACCAAAGGAAAGGGTTATACCCAGGGGGCTTGCTGTCAGGGCACAGAGAACCAGGGCCAGACCGGTAAAGATCCCGCTAATCAGAAGTCCCTTTCTCGGACCAAAGCGATCCTGAAAGCGTCCTCCAAAAACCATGAAAACTGAAAAAACCAGTAGTTCAAGGGTATATGGAAACATGGCTGCCGACTTAGACCAGCCCAGTTCACTGATCAGCCCATCGGCAAATACCGACCAGGCGTAAAATATGCCAAAACAAAAATTAATCAGGGAGCCCGCCAGGGCTACCCTGACCCCTTTACTGACAACCATCAGTCATCACCACTAAATTTAGCTATTATCACTGTAAAGACAGCCCATTATATCGCGCCTGGAAACTATCCCAATCAGTTTATCCCTGACATCAAGGACAGGCAGCCTGTTAATACCTTTTTCCACCATCACGGTTGCCGCTTTTTCAACTTTATCATCAGGCCTGATTGAAACAACATTACTGCTCATCATCTGGCCGGCAGTAACAGCCATAGCACGTTGCAGTTCATCGACGAATTTTTTGGGACTGCCCAGGTAAATTAGGCCGCCTAAAATCTCAAGATAACCCGGCGCTTTGATCCTCGAAGCCCGCCTAATCAAATCACCCTCGGTAACAATACCTACCACATGATCTTCTTCGTCGATTACCGGCAGACCACTTATATCATTTTCCTGTAATAACTTTGCACACTTTTCCACTGAATCTTCGGTTGACACAGTTATAACATTCTTGGTCATAATATCTTTAATCAGCATTCAAAATTTTCCCCCTTGCCAAAATGTTTTACCTGCCGGAAGTAAAGTTATCAATTGCTTCTATGTACTTTTCCTGATTAACAAACATAATATCGTTATGGTCAGCACCCGGGATAACCACCAGTTCTTTTTGTTCTGAGCCGAGACTATCATATAAATCTTTGCCCTGGGTAAGTGGAACCAGGCGATCATGCTCACCATGGATTATCAGGGCAGGCAGTTCAATATCAGCAGTCAGGCGTCTGTATTCTCCTTCCAGGTGCGAAAGGTCACCAGGTGAAGGCAGACCCAGGTGGCGAATCAAACCGGCCACACTGATAAAGCCGCTCTCTATGATTATTCCCTTAACCTGATCTGCACGGTTTGCTGCCAGCTCCAGGGCAGAAATACTGCCCAGTGACCGGCCCATTACATACCAGCTCTGTCCGGCACCAATTTCACTTTCTTCGGCAGTGACATGATCAAAAATTGCCACGGCATCACTAACCATATCTTTAAAAGTCGGTTTACCGCTGCTGGCACCGTAACCACGGTAGTCAGCCACCAGCAGGTTTAAGCCTTTTTTATTATACATGGGGGCAATACCGTCATAGTCGCTGACCACTTCCCCGTTACCGTGAAAGTAAAGCAGCCACGGTTTTCCCTCTTGACCGGGATAAGCCCGGCAGGTTATAGTTACCCCTCCAGTAACAGGCACTTCCAGATCAAATGCTCCACGGGGAGGTCTGCCGTGGCGTTTTTGGGGATAAAAAAGAAACATTAGCAGAGAAGAATTGTCAATCTGACTGTAAAGATCAGACATCAAAACACCCTTTCAGAAACTATTTATTCGTGCTTAGACCTTTTCTTCTATCTCTTTGC
>PXBM01000107.1 GCA_003566935.1 Syntrophomonadaceae bacterium
CTCAAAGAGTTGTAGGATAATAGGCATAAAAGGTAGCAATATTTATAGACAATGCTTTAGATAACTGGTTTGGAGATGAACTGTTTTGTCTAACAGGTCAAAGGTATTAAACCCTGCACGTGTTATGGCACTGGGTTTCATAGGCTTAATATTAAGCGGCTCCTTTTTACTTTCTCTGCCCCTGATTACAGAAGGGATCAGTATAGCTTATTTCGATGCTTTATTCACGGCTACTTCGGCATTATGTGTGACCAGCCTGGTAGTTGTCGATACAGGCACTTTCTTTACTCCCCTGGGACAAACAGTGATCATGCTTTTAATTTTTTGCGGATCTTTTGGTAATTGGAGACGGCCGATTTGGCAAAAGTATTGCTCTATCTATAGGTGAAGCAGATCATGATGTAATGTTAGTTGATAAAGATGAGGCCTTAATCCAGTAAATAAGCAGCGAGGTTACAGATGCAGTTGCTGCAGATGCCACCTCTGAGAACTGTATTAAGGCTATCGGGGTCAGGGATTTTGATGCCTTCGTCCTGGCTATCTGCTCTGACGTCCAGGCCAGCATTATGACCGCAATTATAGTAATTGAAAAAGAACCCAGGTATATAGCTGCCAAGGCACAAACTGGGGTGGCTTTAAAAAGTCTGGTAATAAAGGAGCAGCATAGAAAATGCACATTATCATTGTCGGGGGCGGCGGGGTAGGTTACCAGTTAGCCCAAAATCTTTCGGAACATCAACAGGATGTAGTAGTTATCGAGAAAAATGAAGAAAAAGCAAGGCGCTTTAAGGAATCGCTTGATGTGATGGTTTTAGAAATGAATGGAGCCAGCGCGGCTGCACTGGAGCTGGCGGGGGTAAATAATGCTGATATGCTAATTGCCGTTACCGATTTAGACGAGGTAAACATTATAGCCTGCATTCTTGCCAACCAGTATGGCGTGCCCCGTATAGTCTGCCGTATCCGAAATCCTGAACATATGGACGAGAACTATGGGATAAACCCCTCGAAACTCGGGATAAACAGCGTTATTAATCCCGAGCAGGTTGCTGCCACGGAGATATCCAAAATGCTTCATTTTCCCGATGCCAGTGAGATTGAATACTTTGCCCATGGTAAAGTACTTTTACTGGGAGTTACCGTTGATGAAGAAGCTGATATAACGGGGGTTCCTCTCCATAAGCTGCCTATGAATTCTGAAAATATTATTGTCGGCATTAGCAAACCGAATGGAAAGTTTTTAATTCCTGACGGTAATGATATTATCGAGCCGGGCAGTAAAATCTATTTACTTGGAAAAAGTAAATCTCTAAAAAATATAAGCATGCTACTCCATCATGAAGAAACAAAGATCAGGCAGGTCACAATTCTCGGCGGCGGAATGGTAGGCAGGCAGCTTGCCCTTCAGCTTGAAGCAAGCCGTCAACCTTTTAATGTTAAAATAATTGAAAAAGATGATAGCTGCTGTGAAAAACTGAGCAAGGAACTAAATAACACCCTGGTTCTCCAGGGCGATGTGACAGAGTATGCCATGTTAAAAGAGGAGGACCTGGGTTCTTCTGATGCAGTAATTGCAGTAGCCGGTGATGATCGTAATAATATTGTTGCTGCCCTGCTGGCCCAAAGCTTTGAGGTTAAAAAAATTATCTGTGAAGTGAAAAAGCCACAGTATGTATCAGTCTATAATACTCTGGGGATACACAGCTTAATTAACCCCCGCATGTTAGCTGTGGCTCGTATTTTACGTTTAACAAGGCTTGAGGAAGTGGTAGCCCTTTCAATAGTCCAGGGTGAGAAAGCTGAAGTATTTGAGCTTGTTTTACCTGACACAGCAAGAGTGGCTAATAAAGTTATTAAGGATATTCATTTTCCGCGGGGAATGATGATAGGATCAATTGCCCGGGAAGAAGAGGTTATTATTCCGGGTGGTAACACTGTTCTTAAACCGGGTGATCACCTGGTTGTTTTCTCCCTGCCAAAAACAGTGCAGAAGCTGGAACGTTTTTTCTCTGGAGCATAAAGCTATCATTATTAGCTCTATAAGAGAATTGAGTGTAGATAGGAATCGAACCCATCGCAGGGGCTGTCCTGCCGCTGGACTTGAAGTCCAGCGGCACCAATGATCCTCTTAAGAAGAGCCTGATTCAAGGCTTCTTTGCAAATCTTATCAAGTAAATCCTGCTCGCTCTTATCTCTCGGCCTGCGCCTGATAACTCTTTCTCTGCCTTTTTTAAGCATATCTAAATAGGCCTTTGGGGTGTTCTCACGAATCTTTTTGTTGATATCATCAATATTCACTTCACGCATTACCTAACACCGGCCTTAAAAATACTTAGATCTCCCACATGTCATGAATGTTATCAAAGGTCTCTACCTTGCTAATGGATTCAAGCCAGGCTTCAATTTTTGAAGGAGGCAGAAGCAGCGATGAAAGGCGGCGAAACTTGGTTTCCAGTTCTTCCCGGGATGCAATATTTTCCGGATCACCTTTGGGAAAATCAGTATGTTCGTGATCAACAGTCCCGTTACGTAGGATAACATTGAGTTTGGCGGCCCACTTGTCAGGGTAGTGAGCATTTATAATCGGATCAACTTCAACATTACAGTGGCTCATTAATTCTTCAAGAGTGGGATCGTGGAGCCTTTCCTCAGTAAAATCCTCCAGGCCAACGTGACCGTAGACCAGGGCAGTAGCAACACAGAAGGGCAGGCTAAACTTAGCTTCATAAATATTTTCAGGAAATGGTTCCCCAACAAGATCTGCCGCAACACCATATGTTTGAATTCTTAACAGCTCAATATCTTCAGGTTTAATCCCTTTTTCGCGCAATCTTAAAGCAAGATCAATACCAGCGTGGGTATGCCTGGTTGAAGCGTAAAGCCTGAAGCTGATTTGCATTATTTTGTAGTCACTGCCTATGCCTTCAGTAATCTTCTCCATTTTAGCTTTAGGAGCAAAAGCATGTAAAAACCCTTTTTCACCGGAAAGCATGGTTTTTGTGCTGGTATAGCCTCCGGCAGCAAGCATCGCTGAAAGGAGGCCATTTTGCGCTGCTTTACTGGCATGCAGGGGTTTACTGATCATCCCCTCCGGGCTGTAATGCAGTTCCATCAGGCCGGCAGCCTGGGTTCCGGCATGACCTATGGCATACATCAATTGATCCTCATCAAGTTTAAGCAC
>PXBM01000271.1 GCA_003566935.1 Syntrophomonadaceae bacterium
TTATTATAAATGACTCTAATTTGTGGTAAAATTAATCTTGTTACATATCACCGTCATCAAGGAGGATCACATGCAAAAACTATTTTACCCTGAATCAATAGTCATTATCGGCCTGTCATCTAAACCAACCAACATCCCGCGCCTGACCCTGGAAAATTTGCTGCGCTGGGGTTACCGGGGCAGGATTTTCGGAGTTAATGAGCGCAGTGACGATGCCCATGTTGACGGAATCAGAATGTACAAAAATATTGAAGATTTACCCGAGGTTCCAGATCTGGCTTATTGCATGATCCCGGCCCAATTGATACCCGGAATGATGGACCGCTGTGGAAAATTCGGAATAAGGAGAATGGCCATCCCCTCGGGCGGCTTCTCAGAGTACAGCGAAGAAGGCCAGGCCCTGGCCGATCAGTTGCTGACTACGGCCCGCAAGTACGGGATTCGCTTCGTCGGTCCCAACAGTGTTACAGTAGCCAATACCGATAATGGTCTTTGTTTACCCTTTGTAGCCCTGCACAAGGCGCCAAAAGGCGAAATGTCGATCATCTCCCAGAGCGGTGGTGTAGCCCTGACCATGCTAAACTACCTGTCTGATGAAAAAATTGGTCTGGCCAAGTTTGCCAGTATCGGCAACAAACTCGACCTTGATGAGGTTGATTTCTTAGAATACTACGGCAGCGATCCTCATACAAAAATTATCTGCCTGTACCTGGAAAGCCTGAACCGTGGCAAAAAGTTTGTGGAAGCGGCCAAGAATATTAATAAGCCGATCGTGGTCTACAAGGCTAATACCACCAGCGCCGGGAAAACAGCCGCCATGAGCCATACCGCTGCTTTGAGCAGTGATGAAGATGTAATTAACTCTGCTTTTGAAGATGCCGGCATAATTCGTGTCAATAATTTCCTCGATTTCATTGAAGTTGCCAAGGCTTTCCAGCTGCCCCCGATGAAAGGGCGCAGGATCATGGTAATGAGTCCTGCCGGCGGTTTTGCCGTTCTCGGTGCCGACCTCTGTGAAAAAGCCGGTTTTGAATTTGCCGATATGGGCCATGAATTCTACGACAGCCTGAAGAAGTTCAGTAACGCCGGGGTGATCAATTTTTCCAACCCCCTTGATATGGGTGACATATACGATCCACAGCTGACCGCGCATGTCCTCTATTCTGTGATGCACTCCGACCAGGTTGACGGATCTATATATATCAGCCAGCGCCCCCAGATGCCCCAGGGGGATAACATCTTTCAAAAGATGTTTCTGACCGACCTGTCCATGGAAGCCTGGGGTTCTATTCTTTCCGCGGGTAAGCCCCTTGGCATCTGTCTCTTCGGGCCGACCCGCATGATCCAGCAGACCAAGCGCTACGTGGAATTTCCCGTTTTCAACAGTCCGGAAGAGATGGTGACGGCCCTGGCCACCCAGATGCAGTACTATGAAAAAAGGAAGCAGCTGCAGGAACAGAAAGAGATTCTCCCTCCGGATAATATTAACAGCACTGCCGCGAGGAACTGGATGCAGGACAAACATGGTGATTACGGGGAAGAAGCACTCGAACTGCTCAGTGCCTACGACATTGAAACAGCTCCTTCGCGGATCGCTGCTGATGAAAAAGAGGCAGTTGCTGCCGCAGTAGAGCTTGGTTTTCCCGTTGTAATGAAAGTTATTTCTCCCGATGCCCTGCATAAATCAGATGCAGGGGGCGTTCTGCTAAACCTGGAAACAAAGGAGCAGGTCCGGGAAGGCTTTGAAACCATCCATCGCAACCTGCTCGAATATAACAGTAATGCCCTGTTCTGCGGGGTTCGCGTGCAAAAAATGGCCCCCGAAGGCCTGGATATGTTTGTCGGTGGCAACCAGGATCCTTCTTTCGGGCCGGTTGTTTATTTCGGGTTAGGTGGTATCTTCATTGAAACCTTCAAAGATGTAGTCAACCTGACCTGCCCGGCCCGGCCGGAGAGGATCGCCAAATGCCTGCAGCAGCTAAAAGCTTACCAGCTGCTCGAAGGCGCCCGCGGGCAGACCCGCAGCGACATAGATACTTTCATTGACCTGGTTATAAGAACTTCGCACCTGCTGGCCGATTACCCGGGTATTAGCGAATTGGACATTAACCCTGTCCGGGTCTTCCCTGAAGGACGGGGAGCCATGGCCCTGGACACCCGGCTTCGCCTGACAATTTAGGCCCGGCCAACAGTGCGATTAAGTAAAAAACTCAAGCGTTACCCGCAAGGATGGTTTGATTATCACCGCAACAAGCTGTCAGTAGGGTAATAAGACAAAGCCCATCCCACCAGGTTTAGCAATCACGTAAAAACATTGAGATTTCGCTTTTATCCCAATTTTAATTACGTTTGTTGCGAATTATACCGGAGCAGGGGACTATTTCCACCCCTGCCTTTTCAATACCATCAAGAAGCAGGTTCATACCAACAGAATCGCTGGCGATATGCCCGGCGATTATTACATTAAGATGGCTTTTCTCAGCCTGCTTGCGGTGCTTGTCGCTCATATGCATTCCGACAATGGTGCCAATGCCGGCCTGGGATAATTTTTCGTAAGATTTTTCCGAACCGCTAGTTCCACCGGTCATGTCAACCAGCACTTTCCCAGCCCGCCTTTCCTTGCTGCCAAGGACAATATCCGGACCGGCGCCATGCTTTGCAGCTTCGGAATATTCGGGTTGATCCTTTAAAAGTTTGATTATATCACCAAGTGTACGCGGCTCTTCCTTATCAAAAAGCTCCTGCAAGAAGTGGGTAACCTGGTTGTCGGCCACTGTATGAGCGCTGAGCATGGCAATATCAAGTATTTTAGCTGCATCAATGGCCCGGTTATGGTTTATCGGCATCAAACCACGCTTTACTTCGCTAATCCTGGAAGACATCAGGGATTCCGCAACATTTATGGGTACCCCGTAGCGGGCCAGGATATCTTCCTGCAGGTGCATCACATCATGCAACATGGCCAGGGCCTTGCCCTCCGGGTGGTGAGTCATGATCAGATCGACTGGATTTCCTTTTTCAGCCAGGCGATCAGCCAGCATTACTTCGCCCACCTCGATATCAACACCGACCATCATTCGTTTAACTTCACGATCCGGATCCCCGCAGAGGATACGGGTATCACTATAAGGATTGGTCAGCGTTTCCATATCAAAGTCTTTTTTATCTTCTTCTTTCAA
>PXBM01000165.1 GCA_003566935.1 Syntrophomonadaceae bacterium
AAACCGCGGGCAATATCTTCACGGGGCAAACCCCTTGCTATTAATGAGACAACCTCCGATTCGGCAAATACAGTACACATACTGCTAATAGAAACTATGTTTTCTGCCTGATCACTTAAATCAGACAAACCACCCAGCTCCACTTCAAGCGCCTGGGCCATAACCTCGAGGAAACGGCCGGTACCGGCAGCACACTTGTCATTCATGGTAAAATCAAGCACTTTGCCGCTTTCGTTAAGGCAGATTACTTTACTATCCTGACCACCAATATCAATAACCGTTCGCACATCAGGATTAAGATTATAAGCCCCGCGTCCATGGCAGGTTATCTCGGTTATCCTCTTGTCGGCAAAGTCAATACTTACCCGACCGTAACCTGTCGCAACAATATAATCAAGATCAGAACGTTTTAAGGATGCCGCCTCAAGAGCAGTATCCATGGCTTTTTCCGCAGCTGTTTTACTATTATAGCCGGTTGGCATGATAACATAATGGACTATTTTGCCCTGGTCCAAAATTACCACTTCTGCCGTTAAAGATCCGACATCGATACCAGCTACTGGCACTAATAAAACCTCCCATTAAATTATCTCTTTAATGGCCTTCCAGACCTCGTCCCGGCCGGCACCAGTTTTGGCGGAAAAGGGCAGCAGTAAATCATCTTCAAAAAAACCGAGTCCTTTTCGGACTAAAGATAGCTGCCTGGCCAGGGCTCCGCGGGACATTTTATCAGATTTTGTAGCAATTGTAATTGTATTTATAGTATGAGCGCGCAGCCATTCTGACATTGCCCTGTCATCTTCGGTAGGTTCATGACGACTGTCGATTAAATGAAGGCAGCCGCGCACATTAACCCGGCTGCCGAGATACTCTTCGATGATCGGCGCCCAGCGCTGCCTTTCTTGCTTGGAAACTTTCGCATATCCGTAGCCAGGAAGATCAACAAAACAAAGCTTTTCATTTAAAAGGTAAAAATAGAGCCCCCGTGTTTTACCTGGCGTGGAACTGGTGCGAGCTAAGTTCTTACGGCCGATCAGGGTGTTCAACAGCGACGACTTGCCAACATTGGAACGGCCGATAAACGAAACTTCCGGCAAGTCCCAGCTGGGAAAGTCAGCAATGTTGTAAGCAGCAGCCTTTAATTCAGCCTGTTTAACCTTCATTTTTTCATCCCTTTAATACGGGCACATTTTTAATGCCGGACCTGGTTTTCCTGGGTTCCTTCCGGCAGGTTCAGATCGTTTTCTTTTGCTTCCCTTGATTCTGATTCAGCCGACATGCTGCTTTCCGGTTTAACCAGGGCAAATTCCAGCACTTCATCCATGTGCTCTACCATTTTAACCTCAACTTTTCGCTTCACATTTTTCGGAATATCGCTCAAGTCACGGCGGTTTTCAGCAGGCATAAGCATATATTTTATACCGGCACGGTGAGCGGCAAGCATTTTTTCCTTTACCCCACCTACCGGCAAAACACGTCCACGCAAAGTTATCTCCCCTGTCATGGTCACGTCATTTCTTACTGGCATTTTGGCCAATGCGGAAACCAGTGCCGTGGCCATGGCAATCCCGGCAGAAGGACCGTCCTTGGGAATCGCTCCTTCGGGGACGTGGATATGAATATCTACTTTTTCATAAAAATCCTTTTCAAGGCCCAGCGACTCAGCCCTTGAACGGATATAACTCATCGCAGCCTTTGCTGACTCCTGCATGACATCACCCATTTGACCGGTTAAAGTCATTTTACCTGTTCCCCTGAGCTGTGTAACCTCGATTGAAAGCAGGTCACCTCCGCCTTCAGTCCAGGCCAAACCAGTTGCCACCCCTATCTCATCCTGTTTTTCAGCAGCGCCATAACGATAGCGCGGCACACCCAAATATTTTTGGATATTCTGGCGGGTAATATTAATTTTAGTTTTGCGATCCTTGGCCACTTCCCTGGCTGCTTTCCGGCAGATAGCCGATATGCTGCGGTCAAGATTGCGGACACCTGCTTCCCTGGTATACTCTTGGATAATCCGGCGCATGCCATTTTCTGAAATGACCAGGTTCTCCTCAGTCAGGCCGTGTTCCTTTAGCTGTTTTG
The DNA here is from genome assembly GCA_003566935.1 of Syntrophomonadaceae bacterium. GTDB lineage: Bacteria > Bacillota > Dethiobacteria > DTU022 > DTU022 > T3SED10-7. The sequence continues at coordinate 2,086 of PXBM01000165.1, forward strand.
GTATCAGGTAGTTAGTGGCAATCTGAACTTTATCCTCTTCGGTATAACCGGGTATATGGATAACTTCCATCCTATCCAGGAGCGGCTGGGGGATCTTTTGCGAGATATTGCCTGTCGTTATAAACATAACCTGGGATAGATCATAGGCCAGCTCTACATAGTGATCGCTAAAAATGCTGTTCTGCTCAGGATCGAGCACCTCAAGCAGGGCAGCGGATGGATCACCTCTGAAGTCTGTAGCCATCTTGTCAATTTCATCCATCAGGAAGACGGGATTATTAGAACCACCCTGGCGCATACCCTGGATGATCCGACCCGGTAATGCCCCCACATAAGTCCTTCTATGCCCTCTAATTTCAGCTTCATCGCGAACCCCACCTAAGGAAATACGGACGAAATTGCGCTCCAGGGCCCGGGCTACCGACTTGGCTAACGAGGTCTTACCAACACCGGGAGGGCCCATCAGGCATAGAATTGGGCCTTTTAGTTTTTCTGCCAGCTGACGAACCGCTAAATATTCAATGATTCTTTCTTTTACTTTCTCCAGGCCATAATGATCCTCATCAAGGATTTTTTCAGCCTGGTCAAGATCAAGACAATCCTCTGTAGCGGTTTTCCAGGGCAATGCGAGCAACCAGTCAATATAGTTCCTGATCACAGTTAATTCTGCCGCTTGCGGAGGCATTTTCTCTAAGCGGTCAATTTCCTTCAAAACTTTTTCTTCTACTTCTTCCGGCAAGTCTAACTCGGCCAGTTTCTCACGATATTCATCAGCCTCTGCTGTCCGTTCATCCTTTTCTCCGAGCTCATCTTGAATAGCTTTCATCTGCTCACGCAGATAATACTCTTTTTGCGTTTTTTCCATTTGCTTGCGGACGCGCATGTTGATTTGTTTTTCAATCTCAAGGATTTCTATTTCTTTTACTATTTCTTCATTAAGCTTTTCCAGCCGATCCTTGACATCTATTGCCTCTAATATTTCCTGGCGTTTTTCAATACCCATACTCAAGTGTGAAGCAATAACATCGGCAAAACGTCCGGGCTCTTTAATATCTGAAACGTTATTTAAAGTTTCAGG
>PXBM01000085.1 GCA_003566935.1 Syntrophomonadaceae bacterium
GAGATAATATCGGGGTGGGCAGAGGTGTCGTCCAATGTTCCCACTACAATATTGTCGCGTTCTTCACCTTCGTCATGGACCCGCCCCAGGCCTACTGAAGTCATCGAGTGGCCATCAATTACCAGGGCGTAGCCCTGCTCCCGTTTGAGGCTTTCAATCAAAGAACCGATTATATTATGATAAAGGTCATAGTACCTGAGAATTTTTTCTTCCTGCTTCGGATCGTACTCTTTTTGCAGGACCAGTTCATCTTCAATACTGTAATACTCTGTTGGCGGATTGGTCAGGTGCCTGGGCAGCTTCTTGCATTCCGAGCCGTTTCTGCTGCGGTTCATATCAACAAAAAACGGGGCCAGCCTGGAAATTACCTGCAGTCCACCTATTGCTTCAAAAAGGATGTCACTAAAAAGGTCAATTTCTAATAGCGACTTTGCGTCAATATCAAAATGCTTCTTATATTTTGATGGAACAAGAACTCCCGCATGTGGAATGGATAGAATAAAGTCATGATTTTGCGGTCGGAATTCTATTAAATCCCTAGTTGAAAGAGAATATTTTTCGTCACTGAAAACATCCAGCACTTCAACCGGCTCTGTGTAGCCGTTGTAAAGATAGTAGATATCGTCCCACCGGTCTGCCGGCTTTTCTTTAAATACCTGGGGTCCTTCTGTAACGGCAATTTCTGTGCCTAAAATTTCCCGCTCCAGCCGATCCATCACAATGGTGCCAAGTGATATGCCGTACAGATCCAGCAGGCCTCTTCCACCAGGAAATGCGTTTACTTCCAAAACCTTACCTGATTGCAGCATATCCACCGATAATAAGCGGCACTCCGGGTAAGCTGCCTGCGCTGTCCGGGCGATCTCTTCCTGCTCTTCGGTCAGGGTATAGGGCAGCTGTGTTGCTCCCAGGCTAAAGTTGGTTTTCCATTCCCCCGGTGCTGATTCCCGCAGCATGGTAGCAATCAACACGCCGTCAAAAAAGGTAACGACCAGGTCGCCTTTACCCACTTCCGGGCAGTATTCCTGCAGGAGGATACGATCGTAGTTGCTGATATACATTTTTAAAACTTCATGCAGTTCGGGATCATCAAAGTCAATCCGGTGTACTCCTTCCCCGCATCCATAGCCGAAGCGATCTTTTAGGACGAATACTCCTTCATTATTCGGTAATTTTTTTAATGCATCCAGGGCTTCATCCAGCGAACCGGCAGCAAAAGTTATCGGTTGTGGTAAATCGGGTGCCCTCCTGGTTAGTTCATACTTGTCTGTTGTAGATAGGGTTGTCTCCAGGGTTTCGATCAGCACGCCTCGTTTTTCCAATACATCAATAATATCAAGGTTGGGAGTTTCCCGATTTCTAACATCATCAGCCCTGAAGAAACATAGATCAATGTCGCTTAACGCCACGGGGCGTTCATCAACCTTACTTAGCAGGGTGTAACATTCAAGCGGGTCTGTGTACCAGCTTTCAGGTAAGGCTAAAACGGAGGCCTTCGCATAAGCTTCACCATCGTAATAAAAGAGGTCCTGCATGGTAAAGTGATACAGGTTGTGGCCCCTTGCGGCACAAACACTTAAAATCTGGTTTATCCCTGAATTGTGCAGGTCTATTTCCAGGTTGCTGTAGCTAAGCCTTTCGCTTTCAAATGCAACGGTTAGTAAACGTTCGTTATTATTCATTTTTCTCTCCTGCCTGCTATTTAGTTTTAGAAATAGGTTTGTCCCCGTGGCTGCAACAATATTATCAGTCCAATCTTCCTGCTGTCAATAAAAAAATTGATTATAAAGAAATAATATGATACTATTTCCATATAATAAGTATCAGTATATAATTTTATCACTGTATTGGTTCGAAAATATTCTAGCAGGGGGGGGATATCTGCATGTTTATTCAGAGATGCTTACTGTTGATGATTTTATTAGCTTCAATAGTTTTGTTTAGCGCTGGTTGTTCTGATGGGGGACCGGCGGAAGAGACGGCATTGCCTGAAGATGAAGAACTACAGGCAGAAGATGACATAGATGAAGAGAATCAGGTTTTTGGTGATGTTAGTGATACTGCAGCTGCTTTGAGTGGCGAGTTGGATATAGAAAATATTGGGACCTTCGCTTTTAACCCGGAAAAGGTAGAAACAGTTCGCGATGATATCTTTAATGATGGTTATTTCTCGATTTTTGATGTTCTTGTTCACCTCGAGCAAAGCGGCCAGATCGAGATGGATTATTACTTTGATCAGGAAATGAATACTTACGTAATAGACAGCCTGGGCGGCCAGGAAAACTGGTGGTATGACGCCTATTATGACGGTGGCTGGCGGGAAAGATCTGTTTTCCGCATGGATCTTTATCCCTACAAGGATGAAATGACCCTGAGATTTGTCAGGGCATCTGAAGAGTACCTGGAATCAGTTTACGAGACTTATCGAGATGAAGTCAGACGTTTAAATGAAAATGAGGGAAAAATAATCGTTCCTGAAGTAATTATAGAAGGAAAAAATGAAACCCTGACTTTTAAAAATGTAGAAATTAAAGCTCAAAATTTACGTGATGAAATGTTTCAACCCGGTGTTGTGACAGCCATCGATACAATTCTAAGCCTGGCCGATGCCAGATATATCAGCTATGACTTGCAGTGGTACGAATCACTTGGTACGGCCGGGGTAGTAAAGAGCTACTGGATTGAGCGAATTAATGATGATGTCAGCGAGGGCAGGTGTGGCTTTGTTTACGAAGCAGGTGATGAAGCTTTCCATTTTTTCCGTGGTAACCATAATCATATTCCATCGGATGTCAGGGTAATTACTTCGCCCCAATATGTGAAATACTTTTGGATTTGCATATAATTAAAGCTGTTTTTTAACTGTTTCCCATAATGGCAGGTCTGCCGGGCAGTCGATGTCTGCAAGCTTTTCCAATTCTGCTGTTTGCAGGTTGACTTGTTCGGCGGCCTTAATGGTTTGCCGGTAAACAAGGCTGCTGCTCCATGTAATGTCCTGAAAGAGCTCCTTGAAAAGCTTATTTAAACCAATCAGGTAGTAACCGCCATCGTAAGCAGGACCTATAACCAAATCTGATCGATCAAGCAGGCGAAAGGCCTTTTTAACGTGGTTTAATGTCAGGCCAGGGCAGTCAGTGCC
>PXBM01000159.1 GCA_003566935.1 Syntrophomonadaceae bacterium
GAAGCATATAACTGGAACCCATGCGGTTGTGTTGAAACTAACCTTGAGGGACGAATGCGCCAGTATACGGCCCTGGCAGATATAAACCTAGGTCATATGGTCGAATTTGCCCTGACCGACGGCCGCAGCAGAAAATATGAAAGCTTTGTCGGCGCCAGGACCGGGAATGCAGAGGACTTTGAGCGATATGAAGATTTCCTTGCTGCCGTAAAAAAACAAATAGCACATGCAACAAGAGCGGTTGTAGCAGGAAGCCATGTTATCGATGAAATCGGAATAAACAGGCCCTGCCCCGCCCTCTCTTTAACTTTCAAAGAATGCATAGATAATGCCCTTGATTATGCTCACGGGGGAGCTAAGTATAATGTTGGTAACGGAATAATCCTGATCGGTGTAGCAGACCTGGTAAACAGCATTACCGCTGTTAAGCATCTGGTTTACGATACCGGCAAGGTTTCCATGGGACAGCTTTTGAAAGCGCTGCAGGATAACTTCGCAGGCCATGAAAAACTGGAAAAGCTATGTCTGGAAGCACCCAAGTACGGTAACAATGAACCGCTTGCCGACACGATAGCCGGAGAAATATTTACTTTAATTGCTGACGAAATTGAAAAATACAGCAGCAAGTTTGGACAGATGACCCCAGGTATCCTGCCTGTTTCGGGCAACACACCCTTTGGGCTGGAGGTTGGAGCGCTGCCTTCTGGACGCAGGGCCTGGCAGCCGCTTGCTGACGGGGTCAGCCCCAGCGGTGGAACCGACTTAAAAGGTCCTGCCGCCGTGCTTAACTCTGTTGCCCATATTCCACACGGCCGCTTTGTCCAGGGAACTTTGCTCAATATGAAAGTTGAACCGGCTATGCTGGAAACTGAAAACGGTATTACCCAGCTAATGGCCCTGTTGAAAAGTTTTTGCTCATTAGGAGTTTACCATGTTCAGTTCAATGTCATTGACCAGGAAACCCTGATTAAGGCCCAGGAAGATCCAGACAGGTACAAAGGCCTTCTGGTCCGGGTGGCCGGTTATACCGCTTACTTTACCGAACTTGGTAGAGATGTTCAGGATGAAATTATCGGACGGACTGTACAGCAGGGCATCTCGGTAGGATAGGAAAATATGACTGAAAAAAAACTAAACCTGACAGGAAATATATTGAGAATTGAGCGTGCATCGATTCATGACGGTAGCGGATTGAGGACAGTAGTTTTTTTTAAAGGCTGCCCGCTGAACTGCTCCTGGTGTTCAACCCCTGAATCAAAGCATTTTGAATATGAGAAAGGCTTTGCTAAAGAATTATGTCTGGCCTGCGGCAGGTGTATAGAAGCCTGTCCGAATGATGCTATAAGCTTAAGCCAGGATAACCGGGCAGTTGTTACTGATAGAAATTTGTGCGACAACTGCTTTAGCTGCGCAGATGTATGCCCTTCCCATGCAGTAAAGCCATATGGAACAAGGATGACCGTTTCTGCCGTAATGGATGAGGTTAGAAAAGATGAAATATTTTTCTATCATTCCGGGGGCGGGGTTACCTTAAGCGGTGGTGAACCGATCAGCCAGAGCAGTTTTGCGGCTGCTTTGCTTGAAGAATCAAAAAAACTTGGTATTAACACAACAGTTGAAAGCTGTCTATATGGCCATTTTAACAGTGTCGAAAAACTGCTGCCCTGGCTTGATACAATCTACGTTGATATAAAACAGATGGATGGGGTTATCCACAGGGAGTGGACCGGTCAGGATAATCAACTGATCCTGGATAACCTGGTTGAAATTGACCGCAGTGATAGCTCACCTACTATAATTGTCAGGGTGCCCCTTGTTCCGGGATTTAATGACGGCGATGAAAACCTGCTGGCCACCCTGCAATATTGTAAGGGGTTAAGTAATCTAAAAAGCCTGGAAATATTACCATATCACCGGCTTGGTATTGATACTTATCGTTACCTGGAGCAAAATTACAGCCAGTGTTCTGATATAGCCCCTCCCACTGTAGAAAGGTTATCAGAGCGAATCGCTTTTCTAAAAAAGCAGAACAGCGGTCTAGCAATATTTTCTGGTAGCGGTTTTAACGAAGAATAAAACCTTTGCCCAGGGGATCTTCCGGGTCAAGCAGCAGGGTATTGATCCCACAAATATGGGCTGATCCCGTTACTTTTGGTATTACAGCATCAAATGGCCCAAATTTTGTTACTTCAGATACTTCAGCTTTAAAACATGAACCGATAATCGATTCAATAGTAATACTTTCACCGGGCTTCAGTTCACCCCGGGCATGATGCAGGGCCGTCCTGGCGCTTACTCCTGTTCCGGTCGGGCAGCGATCTACTTCGCCATCGGCAAAAACGCAGACATTGCGGCTGTGATGCTGTGGATCATCAGCCTGACCGACAAATATTACCCCGTATAAAAAGCTTAAGTCTTCCTCAAAAGGATGCTTAACAGGGTGACTTTCCATGACTGCTTTTTTAATTGATGTGCCCAGTTCGATTAAACGGCGAAAACCTGCCGGGCTCAATTCTACACCTACAGATTCAGCATTTAGAAAGGCGTAGAAAGCACCTCCGAAAGCAAGATCATATTCAACCTTACCCAGTTCAGGCACTTCAACAGATAAGTCCAGGGCATAGACAAAGGATGGAACGTTAAAGAAGGAAACTTCTTTGACCCGGTCTCCTTCCCAGTGCGGGTATGCGGTGACCCTGCCGGCAGGAGTATCGAATTTTATCTGTTCTTTGTTTTTACCCCCGGCTATTATTCCTGCTTCCAGACCAACTTTTGTTACTGCAATAATCCCGTGACCGCACATACTGCTGTAACCTTCATTATGGGTAAAAATCAACCCACAGTCTCCATCTTCGGTAACCGGTTCGGTTATAATGCAGCCGTACATATCGGCATGACCGCGCGGCTCCCACAATGTGGCCGTACGCAGGTTGTCAAGGTTTTCCCTGGCATAGCGTCGTTTTTCAAGAATAGTATTCCCCTGTAAAGTTGGAAGGCCATCTATAAAGATACGCAGTGGCTCTCCACCGGTATGAGCATCAATAGCCGTAATCTTTTGCCATTTTTCTGGAGTTGTCCACTTCATCAGTTAAGTACCTCCTCTGCTTTCATACAGCCTGCGGGCAAAGA
>PXBM01000133.1 GCA_003566935.1 Syntrophomonadaceae bacterium
ACGCCGAACTAAGTTTATCTGATGATGCGAAAGGCTTTAAAATGTATTCTCTACCTGGTTTGACCATAAAACTTTCACCTTTCCAGGTAAATTTTATTCTATCATTTTCACCGACAAATTCACTCTGGTCCTCAAAAAACAGCTTGATCAGGGATGAGTCAAGCAGCGCTTTGCCATCCCTGCTTTCAAGTTTAATCCTGGGGATATTATAGCTATGCTTCCCTGGTATTTCAACTTCCAGAACAGCATCCCGGGGATCAATCTCAACACTCGGTGGTGAAAGGTCAGGTTCCCGATCGATCGTAGCAGCCCACTTAATATGGCCGCTGATCTCTTTCGTCTCAGGGAATATATAGCGGAAATGTTGGTAGCGATAAAAAATTATTTGTGTCGCCCAACCGGAAGACATCCCAAACTGCATTACGGCGGGATCGCCGGGACCTCTTGAACTCCAACCAACAGCCCCGGTTCGAGCATTATATGTTTCATAAAGACCTTTAGATTGGTACGCTGTCTTAATAATCCTGCTGTGCAGTTCTTCCGCTTCACTGCAGTATCCATAACGGAAAAGTACCTCCAGGGCAGAGTAATTGTTAATCATCCAGATTTGCCCACGCCAGTAATAACCATCTTTCTTTTTGTTATATGAAGGGTCGTCGAAAGCCGTGCTGGGAATACCGTAATTACCCCAGAATTTATCTTTGTTCAGGAGATACTTTTCAATTACTGCCTTTATCTTACCCAAGTCTGAACTGGCCCCGACAAAAGCCGGCCACCAAACCGAGGGAGTGATAACTTCAATATACTTACCATTGCGCCTGTCCAGCCAGGCCTGGCACTTTTCAGACCAAAGGTCCTGATCAATCCTTTCTTTAAGTTCCCAGCCCCGTTCCCGGTAAGTTAGAGCGGCATCATGTTCACCGGCTTTTTCACAAAGGAAAGCGGTATTAGTATAGGACTGGAAAAGCCAGCAGTTTAAATCAATGGCGCTGAAAAAACGCGGGACCAGGCCAATTACGAAACTCGGTAAAAAGCTGGGCGGGTAAAAGCGGGGGCTATCATCCAATCCTGACTCAAGGCCGTTAATATAGGAAAAGAAACCGTTACGCAGCTTCCTGTTTTCCTCCCACCAGCGCAAATTTTCACGCAAAGGAGGTAGAACTTCTGCCAAAAAGGCTTCTCGTTGATCGTCATCTTTTAATCTTTCATAAACCCTTGCTGCCGACCACGATTGCAGGGGCGGTTGTGAATAAAAATCAAGGACACCACGCAGTGAATCATTTAGTTTGCTCGGAATCAGGTTGCGCTGTGCTCCGGCTATGAAAGTAATCCCCTTAATTCTTAACCTGAACCTGGCTTGTTTAGGAGCATAATAGTTGCCATCGAGCTGGGTTAATAATAGATCTCCCGCTTTTTGGGGGTTCCATTCACTTAAGCCGATTACATGCTGAGGAGTATCCCAACCCCAGATAAAGGGGAAGTAAACCTTGGAAGGAACCGACCCCCAGCGGCTCATTTTATTACGTGGGTAATAAAGGCTGTTCTCAAGAGCCCATGCAGCCAATTTTAATACTACCCGTGACGGTTCGCTATCGCTCTTATAGGGCACAGGCAGACGGCTTTCAAAACGCTCCCATCTTTCTTTCGCTCCTGCTTTCAACCCTTCAAGATTGCGTAATGCCCTTTCTGCCCTTGTCACTATCCGTTCAGCATTATCCGCAGAAAAAGATACAATAACCGACCAGCTTTGTTTTTCGCCTGGCTTTAAATCCAGCCAGGGCCCGAGCAGCTCTTTTTTACGGGCACTGCCGGAGGTCGGCAGAAAATAGGCATACAGTTTTTGGCCAGGCAGTCGATGCCTGTCAGTCAACTGAAGCCCCCCGTTTTTCTCCTTAAAGAAACTAAACCCGTTAAAATGAGGATAGGGGTTTTCCAGGTCACGGCCATGCGTAGGTAATAGCTTAAAAGAAGGTCTTGTCTTTGTCCCGGAACCCGCTGTCTCCCAGGCAGTTTCCCACAGGGCCAGGTTTGTCTGGAGGAAATATAGTCTGCTGACCATGGTAAAACTACCGTCCGAAGCTTTTTCTTCAATCATATAAGGATATAACTTGACTTCCCGTTTTTGCGACTTATTAAAAAACACTTCCCCTTCTTCATTATAAAGAGCCGCGGCAAAATCATATATCCTGCCTGCTCCGAAAGAAGTAATTGTAGCATAAAGAGCGCTGCAGGAGGCTGCTTCAGAGTTAATCACGCTTTTAAAACCGCAGTGGCTGCCCAGTTCACTGAGAGGAGATCCACTGGTACTGCCTGCTATATAAAAAGGAGCTCCTTCTACTTCAGCGTAATGACGAAGCGGCCTCCCCTGGCTGAGCCACTGTTTACGGTATAGATAAAATGCCAACAAGGCAATAATTACTAGAGCTAATAAAATGTACAGTATTAACAAACCTTTCTTAAGATAGTAATCAGACTTTATTATTTATACTAACATAAATAACCTGTGAGACAAAATAGTCAGGCAGGGGTTTTTTCTACCATCAAGCTATTTTATCGGCACAGCCTGCTTAAGAAAACTGCGCTCGCTATGGAAGTAGTTATATTTTCTCAAGCCGGCAAAGACAGTCGTAATAGGCAGCCTGATCACCAAAATCGGTCATATGGTCAGGAGTCAGCCTGTTAACTGCGGCACCTGATCCCTGCCACCAGCCCTGAAAAAACAGCACTGTATCACGACTTACCCTTTCAGTTGTTACCAACTTGCCTGCTATACGACCCCTGTCTGTTACCACTGCAACCTGTATGCCTTCTGAAAGCCCTTCTTCCTTGGCTGTTTTAGGGTGCAAGAACACCGTTGGTTTTTTCCCGGCTTCAGGCAGACGGTGAGTTGAGTGAATCGAATCGCGCGGGTGAGGAGTAGCAAACCAGTGCCTGTAGCCTTTTTGCTTCAACAAGGGATCGCTTAACTCAACCGGCGCGCGGTATTCAGGAAGGCCGCTTCCTGTTTCTTTTTCAGCAGCGGCAGAATAAAAATTATACTTTCCATCCTCAGTCTGAAATTCACCATCAGACCAGGGGATACCATTAAACTCGGGAAGCATGAACGGAGACTGTTTCCTGATCATCTC
>PXBM01000017.1 GCA_003566935.1 Syntrophomonadaceae bacterium
ATCTTCTACCAGGGCCGGCTCAATCCCCGGCACTCACCAGGTTATATTTGACAGCGATATAGATACTATCACCCTGGAACACAGGGCCAGGAACCGGGAAGGTTTTGCTGAAGGAGCGCTTTTTGCGGCAGAATGGATCTGCGGCAGGAAGGGGCTATATAATATAAATGATATGATGCAGTCAATAATTGGAGGTGTTGATGATCGATAATATCTTCAGAGGTGTCCACACAGCACTGATTACCCCTTTTACATCAACCAGATCGGTTGACATCGGTTCATTCAAACGGCTGGTTGAATACCAGATTGAGTCGGGTATTGACGGACTGGTTCCCTGTGGAACGACAGGGGAGAGTTCAACCCTTACCCATGATGAGCACGACCGGGTCATTGCCCTGACGGTAGAATATGCGGACGGTAGGGTGCCCGTAATTGCCGGGACCGGCAGTAATGCCACTTCGGAGGCAATTCAACTGTCCCAGCATGCCGAGCAGGCAGGAGTTGATGCCGTATTGCTGGTCAACCCCTATTACGTTAAACCTACCCAGAAAGGACTCTACCTTCATTTTAAAGCGATTGCCGAGGCCGTATCAATTCCCTGTATTCCCTATAACATTCAAAGCCGCTGCGGAGTCAACCTGGAAAATGAAACCCTGCGCCGCCTGATGAGCGAACACAGCAATATTGTCGGGGGGAAAGAAGCTTCAGGCAGCCTGGAGCAGATGAAAAATCTAATCAGCAAGCGCCACGATGAGTTTGTAGTTCTCTGCGGTGATGACAATATGACGGTGGATTTAATTGAAGCCGGCGGCAATGGTGTTGTTTCCGTGGCAGCTAACCTGATACCCCGCCAGATGAAAGAGATGGTTCAATTAGCGATTGATGGCGATATTGAGCAAGCCAGGGAACTGGAACAAAAACTGATGCCTTTATTTGAAGCCTGCTTTTTAGAGACCAACCCCATTCCCATTAAAACTGCTATGGCAATGAAAAAATGGTGCCGTGAATCTTTCCGACTGCCCATGTGTACCCTTTCCCGGAAAGAACACTATGAGACTATCAGGCAGGCCATGGCCGATCTTGAAATACCGGAAGGACAGCTTTAAAGCAGCAAATATTCAATAAGGAGTTTATAGATGGCTAAAATAAATACTGATTACCGCAAGCTGAGCGCCGGTTATCTTTTTCCGGAAATCGGGCGCAGGATCAAAGAATTTCAAAAAGAGAACCCCGGCTTGAAAGTACACCGGCTGGGCATTGGCAATACAACCGAACCGCTTACACCAACAGTAATTGACGGTTTGCACAGGGCTGTAGAAAATCTTTCAGCTGTAGAAACTTATACCGGTTACGGTGATGAGCAGGGTGATGAAGATTTACGTGCTGCCCTGGCCGATTACTATGGTAGAAGAGGGGTTGCGCTGGACACAGACGAAATCTTTATTAGCGACGGGGCCAAACCCGATTCGAGTAACATCCAGTCAATTTTCAGCACAGACAACCTGGTAGCCTTCCAGGATCCGGCTTATCCGGTTTATGTTGACTCTAATGTTATTGCCGGCCGTTCCGGCAGCTTCGACAAGGAACGCGGAAACTACGCTGGCTTCATTTACATGGTTTGTAACAGCGAAAACGGCTTCATTCCTGAGCCGCCCGATCAAAAAGTAGACCTGCTATATCTCTGCAGTCCGAATAACCCGACCGGGGCCGTGGCCAACCACGCGGAACTGAAAAAGTTTGTTGACTATGCCCGGGGAAATAAAGCGGTAATTATTTTTGACGCCGCTTACGCCGAGTTTATCTCTAACCCTGATCTGCCCCGATCCATTTATGAAATTGAAGAGGCCAGGGAATGTGCCATAGAAATTAACAGTTTTTCTAAATTTGCCGGGTTTACCGGCGTTCGTCTGGGCTGGGCTATAGTCCCGCAGGCCCTGACCTGTGAAGATAGCGAACCTGGTGAACTGCAGCGCTGCTGGTTGCGCAGGCAGACCACTTTTTTCAACGGCGCTTCCAATTTGGCGCAGCGTGGTGGAATTACAGTGCTCTCTGAAGAAGGGTTGCAAGAATGCAAGGCGGTAATAAACTATTACATGGAAAATGCCGGCATTATCAGGGATGGTCTTAAGGATCTCGGTCTTACCGTTTATGGTGGAACAAATGGGCCGTACCTCTGGCTGAAGACTCCGGGCGGTTTAACATCCTGGCAGTTTTTTGATAAACTATTACATGAGGCTGGTGTAGTGGGCACTCCCGGTTCAGGATTTGGTCCTTCCGGGGAAGGTTACTTTCGTTTGAGCGCTTTCGGGCACCGTGAAAACATCGAAGAGGCAGTAGAATGTATTCGCAGCAATCTTAAGCTTTAACTTATGCATGGCAGAAAAACAGGTAGCAGCAGACAATGGAGGCAGAAACTGATGAGTGAAAAGATATTTCCCCTGGACCGGACGGAACTGGAAAAAATAGCAGAAAAGTACCCCACACCATTTATTATCTATGACGAAAAGGCTATCCGGGACAATGCCCGGGCTCTTTACGATGCTTTTACCTGGGTCAGGGGTTTCAAAAATCATTTTGCCGTTAAAGCCTGCCCAAATCCAGCTATCCTTAAGATATTAAAAGAAGAAGGGATGGGAGTTGACTGTTCCTCCCTGCCCGAACTGCTTCTCTCGGAAAGAGTTGGCTTCAGAGGCGAGGAAATCGTTTTCACCTCGAACGATACCCCTGCTGAAGAATTTGCCGAAGCAGCCCGTCTTGGAGCGGTAATTAATCTTGACGATATCGGACATATAGAAACCCTGGAAAAAAGTGCAGGTATCCCTGAACTGATTTCATTTCGCTATAATCCGGGTAATGCCCGCACCGGCAATGTCATTATCGGAGAGCCGAAAGAAGCTAAGTACGGTGTGACCGGCGACCAGATAGTTGAAGCATACAGAACCATGCAGGAGAAAGGCGTTAAAAGGTTTGGCCTGCACACCATGGTTGCTTCAAACGAACTGGAGAATAGCTATTTTGTTGAAACAGCCAGGATGCTCTTCGAACTGGCAGTTAAGCTAAAAGAAGAATGCGGCATTGACCTCGAGCTGGTCAATATGGGTGGCGGTATCGGTATCCCCTACCGGCC
>PXBM01000018.1 GCA_003566935.1 Syntrophomonadaceae bacterium
AGAGGATTAACAAAAAGATCTCTGCTTGATGCCAGCTCCATGATCCTGCCCAGGTACATTACTGCAATCCGGTCAGATATATGCTTAACCATGCTTAGATCATGAGCAATAAACAGATAGGTAATGCCCAGCTTTTCCTGCAGATCTTTTAACAGGTTTACGACCTGGGCCTGGATTGAAACATCGAGGGCAGAAATAGGTTCATCACAGACTATAAAACTCGGATAGAGCGCCAGGGTCCGGGCAATATTGATGCGCTGCCGCTGCCCTCCCGAAAACTCATGTGGAAAACGGGCAGCATGGGCCGGTTTTAAACCAACCAGGCTGAGCAGTTCAAGAGTATTCTTCCTTATTTCCCGGCTGCTCATATCTGTATGAATAGTCATCGGCTCGGCAATAATTTCACCTACCTTGAGGCGCGGGTTTAACGAGGAATAAGAGTCCTGGAAAACAATTTGCATCTTAGTGCGAAACCGGCGCAATTCCTCCGATTTAAGCAAGTTAACATTTGTATCTTCATAAAAAACAGTTCCCGACGTAGGCTCAATCAGGCGCAGGATAACCCGGCCCAGGGTCGACTTGCCACAGCCGCTTTCGCCGACCAGCCCCAGGGTTTCGTTCCGGAAAATATCGAAGCTGATATTATCTACAGCCTTAACAACTGGTGATAACCCAAGCGAAAGAAAGCTGCTTTTCAGGTCGAAATACTTGGTTAAATTTTCTATTCTGACTAATTTGTCCATTTTTAAACCTCGGCCCGTGGTTCTTTTTTCCACAAATCATAAAAACACTTTGTATAATGGTTTTCGGCTACCCGGTAGCTGGGCGGGATCTTCTGCCAGCAGGGCTCAAAAACATAATGACAGCGCCAGGCAAACTGGCAGTGCCTGGGTGCCTGGTAAAGATCGGGAGGAGAACCTTCTATGCTAACCAGCCGCTCTTTACCATCGCCTGTAATGTCCGGTATAGCCCCCAATAGTCCTTCCGTATATGGATGGCAGGGAGTTTCATAGAGCTGGTCAACCGGAGCTATTTCCACACCGGTCCCGCCATACATAACCATAACTCTGTCAGCAATACCGGCAACTACACCCAGGTCATGGGTAATCCAGATCACCGTCATCCCCAGCTCACGCTGCAGCTGCCTGGTTAAATCAACAATCTGGGCCTGGATGGTAACATCCAGGGCGGTTGTCGGCTCATCAGCGATCAATATATCAGGGCTGCAGGAGATCGCTATCGCGATCATCGCCCTCTGCCTCATCCCACCGGAAAACATGTGGGGATAGGAGTGATAGCGTTTGTCGGGCTGTGATATGCCAACCATTTCCAGAAGTTCAACAGCCCTTTTATAGGCCCTTTTCCTGTTGTAGCCCCTGTGGGTAATCAGCGACTCGCTGATTTGTTCACCCACTGTCATGACCGGGTTAAATGAGCGAAGAGTGCTCTGAAAGACCTGGCTGACTTTGCTTCCGCGCAGGCGGCCTGCTTCTTCTTTCAACCTGGTATTTCTCTCGTCACGCTTCTGGTGAGTGAGTAGCGACTCGCAGATCTGATCTCCCACTGTTAAAACCGGATTCAGTGAACGCAGGGCATCCTGGAATATTATACTGATCCTGTTTCCCCGCAGCCGATTCAGCTCGGCTTGAGAAAGTTTAAGCAGGTCAACTTCCAGTCCTTCGGTGCTGAACCTGGCTTCTCCCAAAACCTCGTTGCTTCCCGAAAGCAGCCCGAGAATAGAAAGCATAGTCACGCTTTTACCGCTGCCGCTTTCCCCTACTACCGCAAGCGTCTCACCCGGTTTCAAATCAAAGCTAACATCATTTACGGCATAAACAGCGCCGTCAAAAGTATCAAACCGGGTCGATAATTTTTTTACAGAAAGCAGAGGTTTCAATTCAGGCATCCCACTTTATAACTTATTTTTTCATCCGGCGCAGCCGTGGATCTAAAGCATCCCTCAACCAGTCGCCAAAAAGATTCATGCTAAAACCGGTAGCGACAATGGCCAGCCCGGGGTAAATTGACATCCAGGGGTAAACGGTCAGATACTGTCTTCCCTCGGCCAGCATGTTACCCCAGCTTGGCACAGTCGGTGGAACCGATAAACCGAGAAACCCAAGACCGGCTTCATAAAAAATCATAGCCGACATCTCGAAGGTAGCCAGGGTCACAAGCGGACCGATCAGGTTTGGCATAATATGTTTAAAGATAATGACCGGCGTCTTCTGTCCGATGCTGATCGCCGCTTCGATGTAACCTTCTTCACGCAGGCGCAGCACCTCACCCCTGGTAACCCGAACAAATATTGGAATGTTGGTTAAACCGAAAATAAGGACAACATTTAAAAGGCTTCTGCCCAACACAGCAGCTATAAAGACAACAAATACAAGGTACGGCAGGGCAAGCACCATATTGGTCAGGGTCATAATAATATTATCAGTCCTGCCACCCTTGAACCCGGCGAATAAACCAATCATAATACCAAAAGTAAAGGCCATTGAGACCCCTAAGAAACCAACCATGATCGAAACCCTGCTGCCGTGGATAATTCTGCTGAATATGTCCCTGCCCAGGTTATCTGTCCCAAGAAGATGCTCTGTACTGCCCTCCTCTGCCCACACCGGGGGCTGCCTGGAAGCATAAAGATCCTGCTGAAGTGGGTCATGGGGAGCAAGGATAGGAGCAAATATAGCGCTGAATATAATTACCAGGAACACAAGCAAACCAATTAGCCCGGCCTTATCACGCCACAACAGGCGCCACAGGTAAAACAGTTTCGCCCGGATACTGCGATCTTCTTTTTCATCGACCAGAAGACCGGTCAGCTCATTATTTGATTGATCTTTATCGTTATCTTTCATCGCGATCACCTGTAACGAATTCTGGGATCAACTAGCACATAGACCAGGTCGGTTAGAAGCTGCAGCCCGATTACCACCAGGCTGGTAAAAAAGGCTGTTGCCTGAACCAGGAAAAAGTCGCGGGTGCTGACTGCTTCTGCCAGCAGGTTGCCCAGTCCCGGCCAGGAGAAAATAGTTTCGATATAGATTGATCCGCTTAAAAGGTAGCTGAACTGGACCCCGATAATACTAATCAGGGGTATGGCAGAATTTTTAAGAA
>PXBM01000218.1 GCA_003566935.1 Syntrophomonadaceae bacterium
CCGGCCGCGCTCGATCGGCCGTGCCGGCAGAGGGGCCTGGCAGATCGCTTCGCAGCACGTGCAGGCGAGCCGCGGCCGGACGAAGCGGTTCACGACGAAGCGCCCGGGGATGTAGTCCAGCTCCTCGGTGACGTCCTCGCCGAGCCGCTTCAGGCGGCCGCCGCAGCCGGCACAGCTCTCGCCCGGCGAGAGCACCGTCTCGGTGCGCGGCAGCTGCTTCGGTAGCGGTCTGCGCTTGGGCTTCTTCCTGGTCTCGCCCGCATCCTCCGGCGCGGCCGGATCGGCGGCACGCGCCAGCTCGATCTCGGTCTCTTCCAGCGCCAGGTCCAGTTGCTCCAGTGTCTCCGAGGTCGCCCCGAAGCGCTGTCGGCGCAGCCCGGCCAGCTGGTGCTCCAGCTTGGCGATGCGCAGCGCCTGGGTCTTGGCGAGTGCGACCAGACGCTCGGCGGCGAGGCGCAATTCGGCCGGGTCGTCGGGCAGGGTCTGGGTCGCATCGAGCATGGCCAAGGCTAGCACAACGGCCCCGGCAAGGGACTCCCGAATGCCCCTCAAGCCGCTGATTTTCTTGATCTTCAGCCCGCAGCAAGCGGCCGCCGGGTGCGTTGCGGGGCGCGCCAGTCGATCCCTTCGAGCAGCATCGCCAGCTGTGCCGAGGTGATCGACACCCGGCCCTGCGCAGGAGAAGGCCAGACGAATCGTCCCTGCTCCAGCCGTTTGCTGAACAGACACGCCCCCTGGCCGTCGAACCAGATCACCTTGACCAGGTCGCCGAAACGCGCGTCATTCCGCATACGAAGCGGCACATGCGACCGTCGCATATCGCTGGCATCCGCTGTTCGGGCAGCGGCTTCGGCTGCGCGAGGGAGCACGGCGCGGTCGCATCGACGTCGTCCTGGTCGAGGACCAGCCGGGGCGATTGCGGGAACTGCCGCGTTGGATGACCGATGCGGCCGTTTGTGCGGCGATGGATCTGGGGCCGCCGCGCGTCACCCTCGACGCGCTGTCGAACTTGGCGGCGGTGCTCGAAAGAATGTCAGCGCGGGCGCCGACCGGGTCATCCTCGGGATGTCCATCATCCCAGGAGACCGCCCGTGCCACCCAAAAGACTGCGACGACGCCCGCCATCGCTGGCCCAACTCCCCCTGCGGCTCGAACTCGATCTGAACCAGCCACCGAAGGCGCCGCCGTCGCCAGCGCTTCTCGAGGCGCTTGCCGAGCTGCTGCTGACCGCCACGGGCGTGACAACCACGACGACGAGCGCGGAGGACGGCGATGAGCGCTAAGATCGGCGCTGACCATATGGCGCGTACCGCGGTCGTCTACGTCCGACAGTCGACCATGACGCAGGTCCTGGGCAATCTGGAGAGCCAGAACCGCCGTCGTGCCCTCGCCGAGGCCGCGCGCACCGCCGGCTTCGCCACCGTCACGGTCATCCCCCGAGACCTCGGGACGACGATCTCGGACGATCGGGATCGGGCCTCGCCGCAAGGCCCGGCTTCCAGCGCCTGGTCGCCGATCTCTGCGCCGGTGCCGTCGGAGCGGTCTATTGCATCGAGGCGTCTCGGCTGGCGCGCAACGCCAGATTCCGGGGGACGCGACTGGCATCATCTGGTCGATCTCTGCGCGCTGACCGGCGCCCCGATGGCCAATGACCGGGGGTGATCGATCTGGACGGCGTCTACGACCCGCGCCTGATGCCCGTTCTCGATGTACAAGGCGGCTGCTACTCGGGCTGAAGGGCACGATGTCGGAATACGAGCTCGGCCTTCTTCGCCAGCGTGGTTTGGCCGCCCGTGACGGCAAGGCCGGCCGTGGCGCGCTGCGGTTCACGCTGCCACCGGGCTTTGTTTGGAGCGAAGACGATCGCATCGAGCTCGATCCCGACGAACGGGTCCAGGACGCGATCCGGCTCGTCTTTGCCGAGTTTCGCGAACTCGGGAGTGCGCGGCAGGTATTTCTTTGGCTGCGCGACGCCGCCCTGCAGCTGCCGGTCGTCCGGCGCAACAGCGCGGTGCGCCGGATCGAGTGGCGCAAGCCGGCTTACCACAGCGTCGTGCAGGTGCTGCCGACCCGCTCTACGCCGGCGCCCCCTACGCAGACGCCTGGGCCTTCGGCCGGAGAGGTGAGCGGACCGATCGTGTCCCACCGCGTGGTGTAGCTGGGCTGTCACCAGCTCGTTCTCCGGCTTCGGCCGGTTCTTAGTCAGCCGGTCATGTCGGCGAGGCTGACGGCAGCATCATCGCCGGTCTGGGCGATGGTCTCGAGAGACATGTAGCGTGATCTTTGGACGGTCCATTCGTCGTTCTGCTCGAGCAACAGGGCGCCGACGAGACGGGTGATGGCGGCCTCGTTGGGGAAGATGCCGACGACTTCGGTGCGGCGCTCGAGCTCGCCGTTGAGGCGCTCGATCGGGTTGGTCGAATGCAGCTTGGTGCGGTGTTGGGCCGGGAAGGTCATGTAGGCCAGGACGTCGGGCTCGGCGTCGTCCATCAGCTTGGCGAGTTTCGGCACCTTGGGCCGTAGCTGATCGGCGATGCGGCGCCACTGCAGGCTCGCCGCATTGGCGTCGTTCTGTGCGAACGCTGTGCCGATGAAGGCGGCGACCACCCGGCGACCGCTCTTGCCGGCATGCGCCAGGACGTTGCGCATGAAGTGCACGCGGCATCTCTGCCAGGTCGCGGTGAAGATCTTCGAGACAGCTGCCTTGATCCCTTCGTGCGCGTCGGAGATCACCAGCTCAGCGCCGCGCAAGCCACGCCGGGCGAGCTGGCGGAGAAAGTCGGTCCAGAAGGTTTCGGCCTCCGAAGCACCGATCGCCATGCCGAGCACTTCGCGCCGGCCGTCGGTGTTGACGCCGACCGCGATGATCACGGCGACCGAGACAATGCGGCCGTTCTGGCGGACCTTCACATAGGTGGCGTCGATCCAGATGTACGGCCAGTCGCCCTCGATTGGACGGTCGAGAAACTCGCCCACCCGCTCGTCGATGTCCTCGCAGAGCCTGGAGACTTGGCTCTTCGAGATACCGGTCATCCCCATAGCCTTGACCAGGTCGTCGACCGAACGAGTCGAGATGCCTTGAATACAGGCCTCCTGGATGACCGCGGTCAG
>PXBM01000034.1 GCA_003566935.1 Syntrophomonadaceae bacterium
AGCCTGACACATAGCATTTAACCTGGTATTAAGCATTCTTTCTTCTTTAAATAAAGAAGTGATCAACTCAACCTTTGTAAATAGTCCGACTACCTGGTCATTATTATCAACAACGACCCCGGTTCCCACCGGTATCTTGCGGACTGCTTCGATAACTTCATTATAGGCCAGATCTTTTGATATTTTTACTACATTGCGGTTATAGTATTTCTCAACGTGATTATCCAGGGAAACTGACTTCAAAAGGGCATCGTACAGGTTTGTCTTGGTGAAGATTCCAGCCAGTGAGCCGTCGGCATTTAATACAGGAAGCCCGTCGCGCTGGCTGCTGCGCAGCAGCCCGGTTGCTTTCTCTAAGCTGTCGTCTGCTTTTAACGTGGAAAAATTGCAGGTCATCATATCTTCCAGGCGCATAGCAGTCCTCCAGATCTTGAGACTTTATGTGGCTGTCTTTTCTTTGAATCTCCGGGCCCGTTCAAGCAAATTATCGACATGCTGCAGGCTGACTTGATCTATACTTGCCCCATCAAGCATTCGGGCGATTTCCTCCCGTGCTTGCTTATCATTAAGAAGTGATGCCCTGGTAATAGTTCTGTCACTTTCCACATCTTTATATAACCGGTAATGGCAGTCTGCCATTGAAGCTATTTGCGGGCTGTGAGTTACGCAGAGAACCTGGTGATAACCTGACAGTTGTGCCAGCTTTTCCGCCACTTTTTGTATTGTTACTCCGCCAACTCCTGAATCCACTTCGTCAAAGATCAGGGTCGGAATCAGGTCCTGGCGGGCTAAAATTGTTTTTAAAGCAAGCATCACCCTTGATACTTCTCCGCCGGATATTATCTTCGCCAGTGGCTTCAATGCTTCACCCGGGTTTGCTGAAAACAGGAACTCAACCCGATCTTTTCCCTCTGACGAGTAGTTGTCCCGGTCAAATATATTCACTGAAAAATTAGCATTTGGCAGGGCCAGTTCTTCCAAAACAGCGCTGATCATCTGCTCTAAATTACCAGCCGTATCGCTGCGAATAGCCCGAAGCTCCTCACATTTTGCATCAAGGTCAGCTTCAAGATTCGATACCTCTTGCTCCAGCTTTTCTGCAAGAACTTCACTGTTTTCAAGAAGTTCAATTTCCGCTTCCAATTGATCGGCAAAAGCAAGAACATCTTCCATCGAGCCTCCGTACTTGCGTTTCAGGTTGTTTACTATATTTAAACGTTCCTGGATATTGATTAGTTCGTGCGGTTCAAATTCAAGCTTTGATTGATAATCACGCAGCTCATGAGAAGCCTCATCAAGCTGAGCAGATGCAGATTCAAGTATTTCCAGGATGGGGTTAATGCTTTGGTCAATGCCGGCTGCTTCCTGCAGCATATGCAGAGACCTGTTGAGACGGTCAATTAATGGCTCGAGGTGGCTTGCTTCATCACCGGAATAAATGTCGGTATATGCCTGATTGACAAGGGAGCTGAGTTTTTCAGCATTAGCCAGAAGTTTTTCTCTCTGGGCCAGCTCTTCATCTTCACCGGGCTGCAAATCGGATTCCTTGATTTCTTTTAGCTGAAAAGAAGCGATATCAATCTTTCGCTCCCGTTCGGCACTGTCTTTACCCAGGGCAGCAAGCTCCTTCTTTGCATCCTGCCATTTTTTGAAGAGCTCGCCAACATCCAGTTTGACAGTTTTTAATTTCTTCCCGCCAAAAGCATCAAGCAGATTGATATGCTGTTCGGGATGCAGCAAAGACTGATGCTGGTGCTGACCGTGTAAATCCACTAATCTCCTGCCAATATCTTTTAATAGAGCAGCCGGTACGGCACGACCACTAATCCTGGCCACACTGCGACCATTGCTGTAAACTTCACGGGCGATAATCAGCTCTTCTGATTCTTCAATACCGGCATCCTGTAAAGTTTCGGACAGCTGCGTTTTCAGGCTTTCGGTATATTCAACCATCCCTTCAATATAAGCGCTTTCCTGCCCCTGGCGGATCTGATCTACATTGGCCCGTTCGCCTAGCAGTAAGTTAATTGCGCCTATGACAATTGACTTGCCGGCGCCTGTTTCTCCGCTGAGAATATTTAAGCCATGATTAAAAGTTAAGGTTAGATCGTCGATTAGTGCAAAGTTAGTTACCCTCAACTGAAGAAGCATTCCTGACCTCCCGAAATATTTATTTAGCTTGCTTGATCAATTAACCTTTTAATTTTTGATGCAGCATCCTGTAAAAAGAGTAATCATGGAAACAGACCATCTTGATTTTCTGTTCAGACTTCTTAACAATAATCTTATCCTCATCTTCCAGGGCAAAACGGACTTGTCCATCGACGGTCAGAACTACCTGCACCTGGCGCGAATCAACCCGCAGCTTCATGGTATCGGCACCGTTAATAATAACCGAGCGATTATAAAGGCTGTGAGGGCAAATAGGAGTAATCACAAATAAATCCATTGTAGGATTAACTATAGGGCCTCCAGCTGAAAGAGAGTAACCGGTTGATCCAGTGGGGGTTGATACAATTACGCCATCCCCTGAATAACTTTCCATGAAATCTTCATTAACATAAGTTTCAACCTTAATAATCCTGGAAAAAGGTCCCCTTGAAACAACAATATCATTTAAGGCCAGATATTTACCTAGCTCCTGGTCTCCACGCATAAGATGTGTTTCCATCATCATACGCTCCTGGTAGCTGTACTGACCGTTGCTAATATATTGCAAAAACCGCTCCATCTGTTCAACTTCAATTTCAGCCAGAAAACCTTTATGGCCCAGGTTAATTCCGAGCACAGGAACATCCCAGCAGGCAAGATCTCTGGCAACCCGTAATATGGTACCGTCACCACCGACTACGATAATTAGCCCAAGGTTGTCGTGCCATTTTTTCAACTGCTCGGCTAAAGATACTTCACTGTAGAAATCTGCCGACTTTTTATCAGCAACTCTCAGCTTAATCTGACGCTGCTTAAAAAACCTGGCAATTTTATCAACTACAAGGTTTGAATTTTTTTTATGCCAGTTAGGAATAACCCCTATGTCTTTCACTGAAACCTCCGGTAAAGCTGTTATCTTAACATAAAATTCTGCATATAACTTCTTCTTCCTGCCGG
>PXBM01000140.1 GCA_003566935.1 Syntrophomonadaceae bacterium
AATTATCAAGGCGGTCTGTTGATACAATTTCTCCGCCTATATTCATCTGTTCAATAATTATTGAAGTAAGACCGGCCCTGGCAGCATAAATAGCAGCCGTTGAACCGGCCGGCCCACCGCCGATTATAACCATATCGTAAATATTTTGTTCATTCATTACATTACCTCCTGCCGGGTGTTTAATGGTTATTATCCGCCATATAGCCAACACTGTCAATAAATTAAGACCTGCAAGTATAGAGATTTAGTGATGTTGTGGTATAATGTTCTCAGAGCAATTGCAACCAAGTTTATGGAATTGGAAGGAGGCAGACAAAAATGAAAGAACAGGTAGAAAAAGCCCTGGATAAAATTCGTCCGGCCCTGCAAAGGGACGGTGGCGATGTTGAACTGGTGGAAGTTGGGGATGACGGAGTCGTTAAGGTTAAGTTAACCGGCGCCTGCAGCGGATGCCCAATGTCCCAGGTTACCCTGAAGCAGGGGATTGAAAGAGTTTTAAAGCAAGAAGTCGCATCGGTAAAAGAAGTAGTTTCCGTATAAGTTACCGGAATCTGAAAAGCCCGGGGCAACCCGGGCTTTTTATATGCTTTTTTGGAGGTTTGCGATTTGACTGAAATATACCTCGACAACAGCGCAACGACACGGCCCTACCAGGCTGTAATTGACCTGACCGGCACTATCCTGGCTGAATCTTTTGGCAACCCTTCTTCCATGCACGTTAAGGGGGTCGAGGCTGAAAAGCTGATTTCCAAGGCCCGGCGGCAGGTAGCTGCAGTTTTCGAGTGTCACGAAAAAGAGATATATTTTACTTCGGGGGGTACAGAAGCCAATAACCTTGCTATAAAAGGCGCCGCATATCGCAACCGGCGCCGCGGCACGCACCTGGTAACGAGCACTATCGAGCATCCTTCCGCTTTGAGCTGCTTTCAGTTCCTGGAACAGGAAGGTTTTACAGTCAGCTATTTAGAAGTTGACCGGCAGGGGCTGGTTGATCAGGAGCAGCTGAAAAATACTGTCGGCAGTGAAACTGTGCTGGTCAGTATCATGCATGTTAACAATGAAATTGGTTCAGTTCAGCCTCTTGAAGAACTGGGCAGAATTATCAAAAACAGCAACCCCGAAACGCTTTTCCATGCAGATACCGTACAGTCATTCGGCCGCTTGCCGTTAAAACCTGATACCTGGCAAGCTGACATGGTTACAGCAAGCGCTCATAAAATTCACGGTCCCCGGGGTGCGGGATGCCTGTGGCTTAAAAAAGGTGCCCTGCTGCAGCCTCTGCTGCACGGTGGTGGCCAGGAATACGGATTGCGTTCCGGCACTGAAAATACGGCTGCCATAGCAGGGTTTGGATTGGCTGCAGAAATTTGCAGCACCAGGCTTAGAGAAAAAACAGCTGAACTATATGATTTGAAGCAGGCTTTTTATCGTAAACTGCTTGAGGCAGGCACATCATTTACAGTAAACGGGCCGAAACCGGAAGAGAGCGCGCCGCATATTATTAATCTTTCATTTCCGGGGCTCAAGGCGGAAATGCTGCTGCATACTTTGGAAGATAAAGAGGTTTATGTTTCTGCTGGTTCTGCCTGCCACTCAAAACATCCGGATCCAAGTCATGTTTTGAAAGCCATAGGCACAGAAAGGGAGAATTTGGACAGTGCCCTGCGTTTCAGTTTTTCCGGGTTTAACACCATGGAAGAAGCAGAAACCGCCGCAATCGTAACAGCAGAAGTAACAGCAGAGTTGCAAAAAATAATGTAACTGATCAGTCTATCCTGCTATAATGAAGCGCAGCCTTCTTAAGAAGGTTTTATAGTTTATATATGTTTAGTGCTTGAGATTGGAGACAGTAAAATATGAAGGCAAAAATTCTGGTCAGATATGGTGAAATCGCTTTAAAGGGTAGAAACCGCAGTGAATTTGAACAGCAGCTGCAAAATAATTTAAAAAACGCCGTTAGCGAATTAGGTGGCAGGGTAGCACGCCTGCACGGTCGCCTGATAGTTACCGGTCCTGAAGAAAACTGTGACAAAATAATTTACCGGGTCAGCAAAACCTTTGGCGTCGTATCTGTCAGTAAAGTCCGGGAAACCGATCTTGATCTGGAAAAGATAAAATTTCTTGCCGCAGAGATTGCAAATGAGATATCACCGGACAAGCTTGCTTTTAGAGTGGATACCCGTCGATCAAATAAAAACTTTCCCTATGATTCGCAGGAAATTAATTACTCGCTCGGAGCGTACCTGCAGTTAGTCAGGCCGGAGCTGGTGGTTAATTTAAGAAATCCTGACTTTACCATATCGATTGAAATTGGCTTCGACAAGGTTTATCTCTACCTGGACCGGGTTGCAGGCCCAGGCGGCCTACCGCTTGGCGTTACCGGGCGCTGCCTGCTTTTACTTTCGGGCGGAATTGACAGCCCGGTAGCCGGATGGCTGGCCATGAAGAGAGGAATGACCATGGAAGCTTTGCACTTTCACAGCTTCCCATTTACCAGCCGCCGTTCCCAGGAAAAGGCTGTCGACCTTTGCCGTAAGCTGGCCAATTACGGTAACGAGATCCAGATGCACCTGATCAGCGTTAACAGCATTCAAAAAGAAATCAACGAAAATTGCCCCAAGGATTACAGCATCATCCTGCTAAGGCGCATGATGTACCGCCTTGCCGAAAAGTTATCGCGTCAGCATAATTTACAGGCCATCGTTACCGGGGAAAGCCTGGGCCAGGTCGCCAGCCAAACCCTGGAGAGCATCGAAGTTGTAAACAGAGCCAGCGAAATGCTGGTTCTAAGGCCGCTCGTTGGGATGGATAAAACTGAGATTATAAATAAAGGGATTGAAATAGATACCTATGAAACTTCAATTTTACCTTACGAAGACTGCTGCACCGTATTCTTGCCGAAAAACCCGGTAACCAGGCCCAGGCTTGATAATGTTTTGCGACATGAAACTGTTCTGGATATTGACAGACTGGTTGATGAGGCGCTTGCTACCCTGGAAACTAAGACGGTAACCGCAAAATAAGGAAAGGGCGTGAGACAGGGGGACGGCAGACTGTGTGATAAGTAGCATAAAAAAGCGGGCTAAGGTACACAAATAATAGCAAAT
>PXBM01000203.1 GCA_003566935.1 Syntrophomonadaceae bacterium
TGGATCAGACGATGAAGAAATAGAGTCTGCTGAATAAAAAGCAGCATACTTACGGAGTAGATAATTGATGCCTAAAATAAATTCATACCCGGTCTCAATGAATGAATTGCTGACCATGGCTGTAGAAAGGGGAACTTCAGATGTTCATATTGTCCCCATGCAGCCACCAATATTTCGCATAAACCGCGAAATGATACAGCTTAGCGAATATCCGGTATTAAAACCTGATGATGTTAAAGCGCTGCTGGTCCAGGTTATAAAACCATACCAGGTGGAAATACTGAAGAAAGAACTTGAGCTGGACTTTTCACATTCAATCCCCAATATTGCCCGCTTTCGGGGCAATGTGATGTTTCAGAGGGGCACGCCGGCTCTGGCTATGAGGATAGTTCCTTTTAAGATTCCCAGGCTCGAAGATCTGGGGGTGCTTGACGGTGTCAAGGATCTCTGCTTCTTGCCGAGAGGCCTGGTCCTGGTAACCGGCCCTACCGGCAGTGGTAAGTCGACCACCCTGGCTGCTATGATCGATATAATAAATACAGAACGGGATTTAAATATTGTAACCGTAGAAGATCCAATAGAATTTTTGCATTCGCACAAGATGTCATCAGTTAAGCAGCGCGAAGTAGGAATTGATACAAGATCTTTTGCCAATGCTTTGCGTCATGTTTTGCGACACGACCCTGATGTTATTCTGATTGGAGAGATGCGAGACTTAGACAGCATCAGTATTGCCCTGACCGCGGCGGAAACAGGGCACCTGGTATTTTCGACCCTTCATACCCAGACGGCACCGCTGACAATTAATAGAATTGTCGATGCCTTTGCCGAGCACCAGAGAGATCAAATCCGCCAGCAGCTGACCGGTTCACTGCAGGCTGTTTTATCGCAGCAATTGATTCCGAACATTAAAGGTGATGGCCGGGTTCTGGCCATGGAATTTCTAAAAGCCAATACGGCAGTGCGGTCAATGATCCGTGAAGCCAAGGAGCACCAGCTATACTCGGTCATGCAGGCCAGCCATGCTGCAGGCATGCGAACCATGGATCAAACTTTGGTCGAGCTCTACAGTAAAGGGAAAATTAGCCGCAATGAAGCTCTTGAAAAATGTATTGATAAAAATGAAGTGGAAAGGTTATTGCAGCGGCAGACACTGTCATGATTTAATCGCCTAATATTAGAGAATAGTTAAATAACAGTTCAGGGAGAGAAAGTGTAATGGGTTCTTATCAATATGAAGCAATAAACAAATCTGGTGAAGTGGTTACCGGGCGCCTTGATGCCGAGGGGCAGGATAACGTTTTGGAACGCCTGCGCGGCATGGGCTTAATGGCCATGGAAATCAAAGAAGTCAAAGATTCATCACTCTTTGGCCAGTTAAAAATTGCTTCTAAGGTTAAGCTTGGCGATCTAAGTCTTTTCAGCCGCCAGCTGGCTGCGATGATTAATTCAGGCATACCTCTAACCAGGTCCCTGAATACCTTAAGCAAGCAGGTGACCAATAAAACCCTTGGCACTGCTCTTGGCGAAATAGCCCGCAATGTTGAAGGTGGGGTTAGTTTTAGCGAAGCCCTGAAAGGTTACCCTAATATATTTTCCGAACTATATGTAAATATGGTCAACGCAGGTGAGGCCGGGGGATCGCTTGAAGCTACCTTGAACCGGCTCTCTACCCAGATGCAAAAAGATAAAGAACTGCGGGACAACATTAAATCAGCATCGTTTTATCCCCTGGCTGTAATGGGTTTTGCCGTAATCATTTTATTTGCCATGCTATTTTTCCTGGTTCCGATATTTGTCGGTTTTTTCCCGCCTGATGTTCAGCTGCCACTGCCTACTCAAATTATTATCAGTGCGTCAGATGGCTTGCAAAACTACTGGTATATCATCTTTCCAATACTTGGCTTGATAATTTTTGCTATCCGTTCCTATGCCAAAACTGATGCCGGTAAAAGAAAACTGGACAGGGTTAAGCTGCGCCTGCCTATTTTCGGCGAGCTGATTCAAAAGACGGTAGTTGCCAGTTTTGCCCGTACATTTTCAACCATGATGTCTACAGGTGTCCCCGTTGTCGCCGCCCTGGAAGCTTCAGGTAATGCTACCGGAAATACGGTAGTAATAGAGGCTACACAAATAGCCGGCGAAAAAATTCAGGAAGGCAGCAGTGTAGCTGCCCCCCTGGAAGAAAGCGGTGTATTTCCACCCATGGTTACTCACATGATTTCAGTAGGTGAAGAAACCGGGGATATCCCTGATATGATGGATAAAGTGGCCGAGTTTTTTGAAGAAGAAGTCGCTACGATGACCAAAGGGCTAACTTCACTGATAGAGCCGCTGATGCTAATTATTATCGGAATTTTGGTCGGGGGCATGCTGATTGCCCTTTACCTGCCCATATTCACAGTTATTACCCAGATTTAGAATAGCAGGGAGTTGTTAATAGAATGGCTCTTGGAGCAAATACAAAAGCTATTGGACTCGAAATAGATACTGGAATGGCCAGGGCGGTAGAAGCTGCCGGTAATGCAGACAAACCAAGGCTGGTTAACTTTGCTACTGGAGCATTGCCTGAAGGTTCCGTTGATGAGGGCATGATTGTTGAACCCAACGAAGTGGGCAATGCCCTGGGCAAAATGTGGAAATCAAGAGGTTTAAAAAACCGCAGGATTATACTGGGCATATCCAACCAGGGGGTGCTGGTGCGCTATGCAACTATTCCCAAGGTGCCACCGGACAAATTAGACAATGTAATCAAGTTTCATGCCCAGGAATACCTGCCAATACCTTTGGATAGTGTGGTCATGGATTACCAGGTAATTGGTGAAACGGTTGATGATGATAAAACCTTGCTGGAAGTGCTGCTGGTTGCCGCCCGCCGTGATATGTTGAATGGTTTCATTGAAGCACTCAATCTGGCCAAGCTCGAGCCGGCTGATATTGATGTTTCAACATTAAGCTTAATGCAGATATTGCCCGCTGCAGCTCTTGATCGCACTGTGGCAATGGTTAACGTGGCTAATGGTCTCAGTAACATCCTGGTTTCAGACCGTGGCCAGGCCAGGATGGCCAGGCTGGTATCTGTAAACCTTGGCGATCTGGCTGAA
>PXBM01000228.1 GCA_003566935.1 Syntrophomonadaceae bacterium
ACCGGGAAATAAATACTTAAAACTAAGCCGTAGGAAACTGCAGCCAGCAATGCAAGCCTGTATAGTATCTGCACTAATTTGTTGCTTATGACTATTTTAAATCATCCTCTTGTTTTTGCATGACGCAGAGATAGTTTGTTGTTGGGATCATCTTTTTGCAAAATAAACTATTTATATGCGTCTGCTTTCCCCTTGAGGTAATGATACCATAAAAATTATAGGCAGGAATTAAAGATTGATAACTCATTTTAAAATCTTACCCACGGGGTGTCCGGCTGACTCAAAATGTAATCATATCGAGGTATATGAAGTATTATTGACAGGATTTGAAGATCGAGTAAGGCAAGGAGAGCTTATGAGTCAAACCCCCGTCCCCCTGTCTCGAGGGTTTGTCGACGCCGGCCGATTTTCTTGCTATCATTATAGTATGGAAGATAACAAATCAAACAACGAAAGTGCCTTCCGAATAAGCAGACGGTACCTGTTACGCATATTATTTCTTGCAGCGGCAGCCCTCGGTTTATTAGGCTGCGGGCGCCTGCTGGGGCTTGACAGCGACGGGGATGAAGCAGGGCAAAGCGAGCCGGAAAAGCAACCTGTTGATGCTGCCGAAGCAGCGGACGGGACAACTGGTAAAAGCGCTGCTGAACCGGTTAAGCCCGACAGGGATGATCAGGAAACACATGAGCAAACCGCTGACGGTCTGGTACCGACAAGAGTACTTGGCCGCACGGGGGCCAGGGTCAGCATAATTGGCCTCGGCGGCTCTTTCCTTGTTTCCCAGGCAAACAGGGCAGAAGAAGCAGAAGCCTTAATTGAGCGGGCTGTTAAGGCAGGTATAAATTATATCGATACCGCTCCAACTTACGGCTCCAGTGAAGCAAACATTGGAAGGGTTATGACTCACCTGCGCAAGAAAGTATTCCTGGCTGGTAAAACCAAGGACCGCACTTATGACGGAACCATGCGGCTTTTTGAAAGGAGTCTGGAACGTTTGCAAACGGATCACCTTGACCTGCTGCAGCTTCACGGTTTCCACTATTGGAGTGACTACGAAAAGGCCTTTTCCCGGGATGGAGCATACAAGGCCCTTGAAGAGCTGAAAGCTGAGGGAGCTGTTCGTTTTACCGGTATAAGCAGCCATAAAAACCCGCAGGTTGTTAAAGAGGCTATAAGCGATTACGATTTCGACTGTCTGCTATTTGCCCTAAATCCGGCCGATCCTTATGATCAAGCACAATCCTTCCAGGATGGAGTCCTGCCACTGGCCCGGGCAAAGAATATGGGAACAATAGCCATGAAAGTTGCTTCATACGGACGCATCTTCCGCAGCGGGGGAATAGAAAACATGCAGCAAGCGCTCGGCTATGCCTTAAGCTTCCCCGTAAACACGGCAGTAATCGGTATTTCAAATAACTCCGAACTTGAAGAAAACATTAAAATCGCCAGGGAGTTTAAACCGCTGGCAGATTCTGAACTAAAGAAACTGGAGGAACTGGTCAAGCCATACCATGATGAAGCCCTATTCTTCAAAACTGCCTGGTAAAAAAATAGAGAGACAGGGGGACGGGGGTTTGACTCACCAATTATCTTACTCTGGCTACCACTTTCCTGCTGTTCTCGGTTAACCTTTCAATTTGCCTGATTACACTTATTATACTTTCTGTTCTTCAAGGTATTTTCTCTTATGGGGGGGGAATTATAGAACAGGAAATGAGACAAACCCCCGTCCCCCTGTCTCAGTCCCCCTGTCTCACATTTGACTCGAAAAAAGTAGGATGCTATAGTAAAAGTGATAAAGATTGAAGATATCTTAAATCTTTCCGAATAATATGTGAACGGGTAGTATAACGATTTAACGCTGACAAATAAAGGAGTATTAAGGCATGAAGCGACTGCATCTGAAAATTTATGGTAGAGTCCAGGGAGTTTATTTCAGGTCTTCAGCCCAGGACAAGGCTCGTGAACTGGGCCTGTCGGGTTGGGCTAAAAACATGCCTGACGGTACGGTGGAAATAGTTGCAGAAGGCGAAGAAGTACAGCTACAAGAATATCTGGAATGGTGCAAAAAAGGGCCCTCCGTGGCCAGGGTTGAAAAGATCGAGGAAACGTGGGAAGAGACCAGCGGCCAGCTGAAAGGGTTTAGCATTAATTAAAACAGGAAACTCCCCAGGCACCGCGGCCTTTGCTGTTGTTACATACCACTGAAACGCAGCCAAATCTTCAGAAATTCATCCTTTTACTTTCACTTTAACTTCTAATCGCGTCACTTCAGGATCATTTATTTCTTTTATAATGCGGTCCTGTCAGCAGTTTAAAAACTGAAAGGAGGTTTGGAATATGAATAAAAAAATGGCGACAATCATTATTTTTGCCTCTATCATATTAACCACTACTTTAACCGGTTGCCAGGAGGAGCTGCCTCAGCAGCATCTTACTATGCACTGGGGCATCCTGGAAGAAGTAAGAGGCTTTGAGGGAATTCCGAGAGATCCTGAAGGAACAGAAGTGGAGCTGGTAGACGAAGATACCTTAAGGGTAGAGTGGTATCCTGAAGAAAGCTATCTACTGCCCATAAGTGCTACCTCGGAGATTGAAATGGAAGGCGTAAGATACAGGGGCAGCGGCATCCCTGCCCACCTGGAGCTTGAGTGGCTCGATCCTTGGGAAGAGCAGTGGTATGACTTGGAAGAAATTCCTGAAGAAATGGTAAAGACTGAAATAGAAGAGGAAAACGGGC
This sequence comes from Syntrophomonadaceae bacterium, assembly GCA_003566935.1. Lineage (GTDB taxonomy): Bacteria > Bacillota > Dethiobacteria > DTU022 > DTU022 > T3SED10-7. The sequence continues at coordinate 2,741 of PXBM01000228.1, forward strand.
TATTATCCATTGACTTCGGCCCGCCGGAAGGGGCTGGATTTGAAGAAGACACGATCCGGGTAATCTGGTTTCGTATAACGCCCACAGAGCCGGCAGGGTTTTCCTTTAATATTTACGGATATCTGCCCGAAGATGAAGGGGATCTTTCTCATGGACGGGTTTCAAATATCCTGATCCTGCAGGCAGAAGTGACGGAAAGATAAAGGTCTGCAGTTAACTGGGAAACACAGGTAAAGTATAAGAAACAGAGAAAAGACAGGGAAAAGGTGAGCGCCCTATGATGCCTTATATAATCATTGGAGATATGGCAATACGCACCTACATAATCTTTATAG
>PXBM01000008.1 GCA_003566935.1 Syntrophomonadaceae bacterium
AATGTGAGGCTTGTTTTATGTCGCTTAAGTGAACGGTATTGCTGCTAACCCGGATTATTCATAGGTGCAGTTCGTATGACGGATCGGCGCGAGGCGTGGCGGCGGAGGTCGCGGGGGCGTAGGTGCGAGCGCAGCGCCCCCTTTCCCCCAAACGATTGGACCGGGTTGTCTGGGGATTACGGCGCCGGGCCGATGGCCAAGGCGCGGCGGCTGACGGCGGCGTAGAAGTGGGCCCAGGGCCATTGGCCGGCCAGGGTCACGACGATGCGGCGGCAGCTTTGCACCACCGTCGCGGCGACCTTGATCAGGTGCGTGCGCCAGGTGCACGGCTGGCCCTTGCGCAGCACCTCGGGCAAATCGGCGTGGTCGCGCAGGGCGTTGAGCAGGTTGTAGGCCGCGGTGTGCAGCAGCAGGCGCAGGAAGTTGGCCTTGAAGCGATGGCAACTGAGCCGATCGGCGCACAGGCCATTCTTCAACTCGTCCATGCGTTGCTCGCTCGTGCCGCGCTGGATGTAATCGTCGTAAACGTGTCGCGCCTGGCGTCTTCCGGGGGCGGGCAGGTTGGTCACCACGAAGCGCCGGTTCGTGCCGCCGTCATGGCACTCGGCCTTGGCGATGACCGTGCGTGGGTGCGGCCAGCTCTCGGCCTGATACGTGAAGCGCATGAACAGACGTTGCTTGCGGCCGGTGCGCTCGTGGCGTTGGATCGCCTTGTTCATCAACGGCTGGGCGATCCGTTTGAGCACCGCGTTGCTGCGCAGACCGAAGGTGTAGGAAAAGCCTTCGTTTTCGCAGCAATCCATCATCACCGGCAGACCGAAGTCGGCGTCGCCGCGGACGTGGATCTGCACATCGGCCCGCGCTTCACGCAGCTTCGCCACGACGCGCAGCAGGTCGTCGTCGGCTCCCTTGGTCGGATGCAGCGTGCCCGGCCTCAGCCAGGCGAGGAACACGTGTTGCGTGCTCGGCTCGCTGAGGATCAGCGGCAGGTACTGATACTGGTCGTAGTAACCGTGGAACAGACGAAGCTGCTGATCGCCGTGGCACGCATCGTCGGTGGTGTCCAGGTCGAGCGTGACGTGTTGGGGCACCTGCTTCCGGGGGTCGCCGTGTTGGTGACGCAGACGCTCGATGCCGGTGGCGATCGTGAAGTCGATCAGTTGCTGCAGCTCGGCGCATGTCACGCTGTTCTCGAAACGCGACAGTGTCGGCTGCGAGGCCAGAGGATCATCGTCGGGCTCACGCCCGGCGACGATCTTGAACACCGGCTCTGCACGCAGCGTGTCGTGTACCGCCACGCTTGGTCAAACTGACGAATAGGCAGCAACCCTGCATCGGCGCTGATCGGCTGGGACCGGGACTGGACAACCACCTGCTTTTGTGCGAAAAAGTCAAACTGAAGCTGATCGACAGACTGTAACGACATCACGCGGCCTCCGTGCGCTTCGAACTCTGGCCAGATAACCGAGTTAGAACACACGAAGGCCGCTTTTTCAAGTCAGCAAGTAGACATCATGTATAGACCTGCCTCGCTTCGCAGCGTGGGTTACGCTTGTGAACGACTGAAGAGGGCGAGGCCCTCGGTCGCATCGCGAAGAGCCATTACCGAAGGGACAGGTCTGTGCATCATTCTACCATCAAGCACGTCGGATTGGATGACCACAAAGACAGCATTTCGGTCGCCGTGGCGGATGCCGACGGCGGCGACGTGAGGGCCTATGGGCGGATCGACAACACGCCGGAGCAGGTGAACAAGCTGCTGACGAAGCTGGCCGCACAGGGACACAAGCTGGTGTGCTGGTACGAAGCGGGACCGTGCGGGTATGGGCTATATCGGCAGATCATGGCGGCAGGCCACCAATGCCACGTGGTGGCCCCGTCGCTGACGCCGCGCCGGGCGGGCGATCGGGTCAAGACCGACCATCGTGACAGCGTGACGCTGGCGCGGCTGGGGCGGGCGGGTGAGTTGACGCCGGTGTGGGTGCCGGATGAAGCGCAGGAGGCGATGCGTGATCTGACGCGGCTGCGCGAGGATGCCACGAAGGCCCTGCGACAGGCGCGTCAGCAGCTCAATGCTTTTCTGCTGCGTCACGGCCGACGGTACAGCGGAGGTAGCGCAAAGTGGACCACGAGGTTCAAGCGTTGGCTGGATACACAATATTTCGATCATTCGGTTCAGGAAGTGGTATTCGCCGAGTACGTCCAGGCTGAGGCGTCAGCGGCCTCTCGCGTGGCTGTTATCGAGAAGCAGATGCACGAGGCATTGGAGCAATGGTCGCTCCGGCCTGTGGTGCAGGCGTTGCGGGCGCTGCGCGGCGTGGACACGGTGGCGGCGATGACGTTGATCGCGGAGCTAGGCGATCTGCGTCGCTTCGACTCGCCGCGACAACTGATGGCCTACCTGGGGCTGGTTCCCTCGGAACAATCCAGCGGCAATACCAAGCGTCGAGGCGGGATCACCCGGACCGGCAACAGCCACGCGCGCCGCATCCTCGTCGAGTCGGCGTGGAGCTACCGCTATCAGGCCAGGATGACCCGTCACCTCAAACGCAAGGCCGCCGACGCACCACAGGTCGCGCAGGATATTGCATGGAAGGCGCAGCAGCGTCTATGTAAACGGTATCGAACACTGGGCAAACAAGGCAAATTAAATGTGCAAGTGTGCACCGCCATCGCGCGCGAACTCAGTGGCTTTGTGTGGGCAATCAGTTGTGCAGTGTGGCCGGCGGAGGCGCAGGCAGCTTCAGGAGAATCCTCCGCGACTCTATGAGGCATCGCAAATGGGATGACCCTCGACGGTAGAGAGAGGCAGCTCCAGCGACACAGCGAAGCGAGGTCCTGCGTTAACCAACACGCGTATCTCAGACGGATCCACCGTCGCCTTCACCTCGCCTCCGTCGGCCACGCTGCACAGCAGAAGGAAAACACCATGGCGTATAACACGAAGCCACCGTAGCACCCACGCGAGATTTGACAGGTCAATACATGTCAGAGTCGAGAGGTGGCGCGGTGGTTTAGGCCGGGCCTAGCGGGTTGGCCGGCCCTTTCGGTTGCCGGTGCCTCACGAGCCGGGCC
>PXBM01000167.1 GCA_003566935.1 Syntrophomonadaceae bacterium
GATCTTTCAAGTGGCATTGTTGACAGTTACCCCATGCCGGTATGCGGAGTTCTTAACGAACGGCCACAGGGCCCTTGCTTCAATACTATGGTCTGCCTTGATTCGCTTGAAGAAAAAGTCAGATCTATCCTGGAATAAAACTCTATTTTAAAAATAAAATGCAGCCTATTCCAAGGCTTTATGGACCTGGGGAAGATCACGATTGGTGATTATACCAACCAGTTGTTCTTTTACCTCACCATTCTGCGTTATAAGTATTGCCTCAAGCTTTTTACCCTGCTGCTCCCAGTTATAAAAAAGATCGGGGATATCAAGCAGCGACTTTTTAACTGAAACAACTTCATAATTATCTTCGTAACCGGCAATCCTGACCACATCTTTCAAGCTGGTATGTTCTATATCAAGCTCACCCTCAACAAGAATTTTACCCATCCATTTAATAATCATGTTTGACGTGAGCAGGCATACCGTTTCATCTTTATGCTTTACAGGCACCTGACTGTAGGACATTCTACTGAGCTCTCTAATCGCCCGTGAGATAGTATCATCTACTGAAAGGGTCAGCACATCTTTCAGAAACAGTGGCGCAACCCTGGGCGGTTTAAGCAATAGGCGGGCGATGTGTTCAATATGCTCAACAGCGTGATCGTTGGGTTCAGCAATAACCTCACCACCGGCCCGATCATGGACAATGGCATTTCGCAGCTCACCATACTCCTTTAAGTCAAAGCGATATCTTTCAATCACAGGATTAACTTTGGCACTTTTATCAATTAGCTCAAAAAAGCGGCGATGATCTTTTAATTTAAGAATACGCGCCATTTCATGTTCAATATCAGAATATGCCTGTAGAAAACGATCCGAATTCTTTTGTTCAGCCATAAGTTCAACACCTTTTTGTCAGATCTGCAATTATAAATTATCCGATTAATGCCCGGCTTATGCTGCTATGATACAAAGGAGTCCTTTTAAAAAGACTATAAAGTTAAATTATCCGTTAAATAGATTGCCTATGCTTTCCAGGCACTGCCGGATCGATTGTTCACGCTTCTTACCCGACCAGACTACTATTTCCGTTCCGATAACTTTTGCACCCCTGGCCTCTAATGCACTTTTGACCTGGGCTACAGAACCTGTGCCCCCGGTCCAGAGCAGGGGAAGCTGCTTGGTAATGAATACTGCAGCTTTAAGGTTATCCATGGCAGGAAGTTTCTCCAGGTAAGCTTTCATGACAGGATTCAAGTTAAAGGCCTGGACGGGCGCACCGAAAATAACTGCATCATAGCTGCAGGGATCCGGAATATGAGTTAACTCAAATTTCCCTGCCTGGGCAGGGGTGCTTCCTTCAATGGTTATTTCATCGATAACGGCTGTATGACCCTTACTTTCCAGCTTTTCCTTTAAGCTTTCCGCAACTATCCTGGTGTTACCGGTCCCGGAATAATAAATCAAACCTATTTTCATTTTGTCCGCCTCCAAATATAAAGAATAAATGATTAATCAACAATTCAATACTTATTCATTTAACAGTCGTCTTGATTTAATTTCTCCCAGGTCAAGATGGTAAGATAAAAAAGCAGCTGTTACGCTGGCCAGCGCTTTTTTCTGGCTTTCCGTCGGGCGAAGCTGGCCTAACTGCTTTAGTGGAGCTTCAATTAAGCGCCTGGCAATCGCTACAGTGCCCGGTTCAATTTTTATAACATCAGCTCCCTGGCATGAACTGCATAACAGCCCGCCCTGGCGGGGGCTAAATACTGCAGTTTTTTCGGAACCGCAACAGGTACAACAATGAAAATGAGGGCTGTAACCTAGAAGATGAGCCAGTTTTAATTCAAAGGCCCGGCAAAGCAAAAACAAGTTCGAGCTTTGACCCAGCAGCCACCAGCTCTCAAGCAGCAGCTGAAAAATATCGAAACTGGGTTCCTGTTCAGAGACAAGTTTATCCACAAGCTCAGCCATATATATACCATATGGATAAAGATCGGGATCATCCCGAAACCAGGAAAAACGCTCTACAGGATCCTGACCGGTAATAATTGGCCAGGTTTTGCCCCTATGAAAGGTAAAGTGCCCATGAGTAAACAAATCAACTCCGGCTGCCAGGCGGCTCTTTGTTCTGCGCGCCCCCCGGGCAACTCCTTCAAACTTCCCCTCTTCCCTGGTTAAAATAGTAACCAGCCGATCTGCTTCACCGAGTGGACGGGTTCTGAGGATCAAACCTTCTGCTTTAAAAATTCTCTGCGTCATTGGTTCACCTCTTTAACTGTAACCCAGGCGGCGCAGCTGCTCTTCACGGTTACGCCAGTCAGGTTTAACTTTGACTCTCAGATCAAGAAAAATACGCTGTCCAAATATCGCCTCCAGCTCAACCCTGGCAGCGGTACCTGCTTTTTTTAGCAGGCTGCCCCCTTTACCAACGATAATCCCTACCTGCGATTTTCGTTCAACAAAGATTTCTGCCCGAAGATCAAGCAAATCTCCGTCACTTCGCGGCTTCATTTCTTCGATAACAACGGCAATCGAAAATGGAATTTCCTGCCTGGTCAGATGTATTACTTTTTCCCTGATGATTTCTGCGGCTATAAACTTCTCCGGTTGATCGGTGATCATATCGGGTGGATAAAACTGCGGGCCCTCGGGCAGGTATTTAAGGATAGTTTCCACCAGGGTTTCAAGACCGGTATTTTGCAGAGCCGATACATGAAAGCATTCATTGAAAGAAAGAAGCTGCCTGTAAAGGTTTTCATGTTCTTCCAACTTGCCTGGCTTGACCAGGTCCACCTTATTTAAAACCAGGAATACGGGGCTCTCTAATGAACCCATCAAATCCGCTATATAACGGTCTCCCGGCCCCGGAGCCTGGTCGGCTTCAACCATGAAGCAAATCAAGTCAACCTCATCCATTGTTGTGCGTGCAGTTTGAACCATGTTTGTACCCAGGATATGCTTAGGTTTGTGAAGTCCCGGTGTATCAATAAATATAACCTGGTATTCAGGTCGGGTTAAAACTGCCCGGATCTGATTCCTGGTAGTCTGTGGACGATCAGACATAATAGCAATCTTTTCGCCAACCA
>PXBM01000236.1 GCA_003566935.1 Syntrophomonadaceae bacterium
GGAGCAGCAATCCGGATTGAAGGGAGACTTTAGCCTGTGCGGAAATAAATTCATTGCTAAGGCCCAGGGTAGATGCAAAATAAAGTGTATCATTGTTGAGTGGATACTTTAAACCTTCTGTTACTATCCCATCTGCCCTGTTGGTCAGGGCATATAGCGAAAGGTAATCACCGGCATTACCCTGCATAGTTACCTCATCCCTGACCAGCATGACTTCCTGGTTTTCGCTTAATATTCGTGCTGCAATGCGCTTCCGCAGGGGGATGTATAACAGCAAAACGTTAATGAAAGCGTGTTCAAAACGGGCACCACCAAGAGCACCTATGATTATAATCTCAAGCGGTTCCATTTTAACGGAATGATCAAGGGCAAGCTCCAGGTCGGATTTATCTTTTTCGGAAGGATGCACGATCAGCTCTGGATTAATCCTACTTACTTCTTCCCGGTCAGCAGCAGAAAGTGAATCCAGATCGCCAATTACCAGGTCCGGTTTTAATCCCAGGGCAAGAGCATGCCCTGTCCCGCCGTTGACACAAACAATATAATCATCCGGTTGGATTATAGCCTCATAAAAAGCCAAATCTTTAAGGTCTCCGTTGGCAACAATGACAAGACGTTTTGAAAGCATTTTCTATTCCTTCCCTCGAACTAACTTTCACTGGAGCGTACTAAAATAATCTTCAAGCCGGCGCAATCCTTCCTGCAGGGTTTCCATGGAACAGGCATAAGAAATCCGGATGTAGCCTTCCGCGCCCCTGCCAAAATCAATACCCGGAGTAACAGCAACTCCTGCTTCTTCAAGGATGCGAATGGCAAATGAATAAGAGTCATTCGTATATTTTTTAACATTGGCCATCATGTAGAAAGCACCATCAGGTGGCTTTGCCGGGGCAATACCAATCCTTTGCAGCGCTTCATAGAGGTAAATCCGGCGCTCGTTATAATCACTGAAACGTTTTTCGAGCACTTCTGAGCTTTCCTGTAATGCTGCAATACCTGCTGCCTGGTTGAAAGCGCAGGCACATATAAAAAGATTTTGCTGTAATTTTTGCATATTCCTGATCATTGAGCGGGGTGCAACCAGGTAACCAAGTCTCCAACCGGTCATGATATTGCGCTTTGAAAAACCGTTTATCACTATAGCCTGATCCGTGTATTCAAATATGGAGCGATCCCGGCCGGTATAATTAATGCCATGATATACTTCATCGGAAATAATACACGGCCCTAATTCAGCCAATCCCTGCAGTTCTTTTTCACCCAAGACTGCCCCGGTCGGGTTAGCCTGCGAATTAATAAGGATTCCCTTTACTTTTGGATTTAGCTTTTTTTTGACATCATCGGGCTGCATCCGGAAAGCATTCTCTTCATGACATGTAACAAGCAGCGGTTCAGCCCCTATGTAGTTGGTAAAGTTGGGGTAGCATGCATAGTAAGGGTCAGACATGATCAACTGATCCCCCGCACCCATCAAGGCTGAGAAAGCAAGCAGCATGGCCGGAGAAGAACCTGAAGTTACTATGACCTGGTCCGGATCAACATTCACATCATAGGTCCTGTTATAGTAATCGGCAATTTCGGAGCGAAGTTCCCACTTGCCCAAACTGTGGGTGTAACCTGTATCATTTCCACGAATAGCTTTAATTGCTGCCTCTTTAATAGCTGCGGGAGTTTCTCCGCCAGGTTCTCCTACTTCCATGTGAACTATTGAACGACCGGAGGCTTCAAGCTGCTGGGCTTTTTCCAGGATCTCCATGGCCAGGAAAGGTTTAATTAAATCAAGAGCAGCCGGATGTTCCGGATGCATTGTAAAATCTGGACCTTCTTTTTCCATGATACAGCCCCCCTCAAAAATAATAATCCAACAATTAAATCCGGCCTGCTTCTTTTTCCTTAATTAAATCAGCACAGTACTCTATAATTTCCCTGCGCCTGACTATACCGATAAAAATACCCTGATCATCTACGACAGGAACAAAGTTCTGACTGCTGGCCAGGGATAAAAGGTCTACAATACGTGAATCAATACGGACAGGTTTGTTGGTGGCGTGCTGAGTAATATCTTTCAGCATTATCTTTTCCATACCGCCTAAATCAAGATTGGGTGTGTTTTTCAGTTTCCACAACAGATCACCTTCAGTAATGGTCCCGGCGTAGCAACCTTTATCATCTACCAATGGTACAGCTGCAAAGCTTTGCCTTTCCATTCTTTCAAGCGCCTGGCGCATCGTAGTTTTAGGGGTTAAGCAAATCACTTCATTTTTTGGAGTGAGGAAAAAAGCAACTTTCATTTTTAAATCAAAACCCTTCTTTTTCATTATCAATAATGCCGCCGCAGACAACCCTGAAGCCGGCTTTTACATACAACGCCCTTAAATCAGGTTCAAACAAAACATTTACAGTTTTTATGCGGTCAGCTTTGAGTTGGTTCTTGACCATTTCCAAAAGTTTCAAAGCAACACCTTCACGATGATAATCCGGATCAACCATTAAGTTACGGATTAAAGCATCGTCCACGCCATCACTGATTACATCTATCATACCTACTAACCTGGAATTATCAAAGCAGGCTGCAGATAAATAAGTCTTGCCCAGAATGCACTGTAGCTGTTCTTTCCTGGAATCCCAACCAACCTTTATCCTTAATGCAGCAACATCTTCAACTTTTAAAAACGGGTTTAATTGGTACTGCACTGCTCACCAACTCATCTGTAATTATATTTTAAACATTATTTTTATACCTGCTTACGGGTAAGGAATAAATAAAGATAAAGAACAAAACCGGCAATATATATCAGGCAGTTTCCAATTCACTCTTCAGATCTGTAAGAGTTTTACTGATATCTTCTCGTATAACAATTTCGGCTCTTGGATCATAATCAGTAGGCTGATTGTTGATAATTGCCATATTCCTGGTCAACCTGGGTAAATCTGCTACCGGGTAAACCACAAGGCTGCTGCCTACCACCAGCATAAAATCACACTCCATCTGGATTTTATGCTGCAGCTCAAAAAAGAAAGTCGGCATGGGATCTCCAAAAAGAACCACATCCGGCCTGAGCATACCATAAC